>CAIWTG010000062.1 GCA_903915565.1 uncultured Chloroflexota bacterium | reverse complement strand
TGCTTTGACGCAAGCTAGAAGCAAGGCTAAGAAGAAGAAATAACTAGTTTCTGGATACTTGTAATACAGATTCTGGGAATAGTCATTCGACCTAGTACTTGGGTATCACTCAATCCAAGCGCTATGGTTATATAGTTATTGTTGTCGTCAATTATGAACCCTACAGAATAGCATATACAAGGCGGCATTGGCTCAATATCATCAAGATACTCCCACCTTTCCATCCCTTTGCTATCCACCCATTTTATAATAACTATATCCTTGTCCACACTAATATTATAGCACGTCTGTTCTACTTGAATTTGACATATTTTACTTCTCTCTTCTGTTTAGGGTGGGCGGGGCGTAAAGGGGTGGATCCAATATCCTTTTATTGACATTTTGTGGTATCATTAACGTGAAGAAATATGAAGATAAGCATCATTGTACCAGCCCGGAACGAAGAGAATTTTATCGCCAGATGTTTGGCTTCGTTGAAGGACCAGACATATAAAGGCGATTATGAAATCGTCGTTGTGGACAACTACTCTGACGATAAAACGGCGGAAATCGCCCGCAGCCTGGGGGTCAGAGTCATCAGCGCGACTAAAGAGAAGAGCGTTTTTTACGCCCGGCAGGTGGGCGCCGATGCTACTAAAGGCGACATTATCGTCCAGGCGGACGGCGACACGCTGTACCCGAGGCACTGGCTGGAGAAAATCGCCAAAAAATTCGAGGATAATCCCGAAGCCGTCGCCCTGTCCGGCCGGTTTTTGTATCGCGAGAAGTTCATCTGGGCATTCGTCGAACTTAACCTGCGCAACTGGATGAATAACATATCGGCGGCGTTTTTCAAGCGTCCTTTCCTGGTCTGCGGCGCCACATTCGCCTTCCGCCGGGAGGCATTTTACCGGGCGGGGGGCTACAGAAATATCGCCTATTCCGCCGACCAGCACGGCCTAACCACCAAATTTCGGAAGCAGGGCAAGGTTCTCTACGACAGCAATATCTGCGTGTTGACATCGGCGCGCGCCGTACGCCAGCCAATGTTCGTCCTGCTGATGGCAGTCGTCACCAACCTGGCGCGGCTGATGGTGGACTACAGCCTTAACCTGTTTTCCACCAAACATAAACCCACCACCATGACCCTGCGCAGACGCGTTGTACTGGGATTTTCCGTGATGCTGGCGTGCTTCATCGGCTTCTCCTGCTACGGCTACTTCTCGCCGGTTTCACCGGTCTTCGGCAAGGTCTATTATGCCGGCGACGGGGTGGACAAAGTAGTAGCCCTGACTTTCGATGACGGGCCCAACGGTGAATATACCTCGCAGATACTAGACATCCTTAAAAAATACGGTATTAACGCGACTTTCTTCTGCATTGGCGAGAACGTGGCGCTTTACCCCGACATCGCCAAACGCATCATCGCGGAAGGCAACGTCCTCGGCAACCATAGCAATACGCACGACGCCAACCACGCTTTAAGCACGCAAGGCGAACGCGACCTGGTACAAGCCGAACAAACTATATATCAGGTCACCGGAGTGCTGCCGCACCTTTACCGCCCACCGCACGGGAAGAAGACACCCTGGGAACTCGATTGTGTGAAGAAAAACCAATTAATCGAAATAACCTGGAGCGTTGAAGTGAATGACCAGGTGGGGCTGGGCGGTGTAAATAACTTCGTTGATAAAGTTGTCAGTAAAATCCGCGCCGGGAGCATCATCCTGCTGCATGACGGCTACGGATTGGAACACAACGACCTGAACGCCGATAAGACCTTTACGGTCCAGGCGCTGCCCTTAATTATCGAACAGCTCCAAGCACAAGGTTATCGTTTTGTT
>CAIWTG010000061.1 GCA_903915565.1 uncultured Chloroflexota bacterium | reverse complement strand
GCGTCCATATCAAAGCCGTAGACGTTTTTTAGAGCATCATCATAACCGCTGCCCTGCTTGAAAACATTAAGCATCTCAAACATCTTATCGCGCCCGTATTCATCAATAAGATAGGTTACTATTTCATAACTTTCCGCATAAGCCAGCGTCGCCTGGTCGGCATAGGCCGAGAACGAACTGCACAGGCTGCGCACCGTTATCAGCGTATGCTGCGCCTCGGCGATAGCCAGCGCAGCCGCCATACTCATGTCCAATGGACCTTGCGAATACATTGCCAAACCCTCGCTTAGCCAGGTCGGCAGGTCATTATAGGGGTTGGCAGTTACCTGATAAGTCACCAGATGGGTAAGCTCGTGGGAAATGGTCGATTTGCCCCATTCCAGGTCGGTGACGGGGTTAATGCCAATGGCGATGGTGCCGTATTGAGAATAAGCCACTCCACCCGTCCAGTCCTGGGGGTTAATCATCGCTCCCTGTAAATCCGTGGAGCTGCCATAGATATATATCTTGACAGCGCTGTTCAACGAGGCGCCGGTGGTATCTGCCAGCTTGGTTAAAGCCGTCTGTGCCGCCGCCATCAATTCGGAACCGAAGGTATCGTCACCGCTGTACCAGAAAAGCGTTACCTGCCCTTCATGGAGTGACTTCCAGGTAAAGCGGACATCGTCAAAATTGACGAGGCTGGGTAACGTCTCAACCGAGGCGTTCGAGCTATCGGTCACCGTCAGCCAATAGGTCACGCTAGTTCCCGGCGGCAGCGTTCCGGTACGCCGCATGTCCCAGACCCACTGGGTACTCACCTCTTTAGCCGGCGTAAAGGCAACATCAGCTTCGGCGATAACCCTGGCGAATGACTGCCGCTCGATGGTGTAATGCACGCGGATATCTGTAATATTAACATCGCTTTTAGCAGAAATCCCGATGTTAATGCTAGTGGGAAAACTAACCAGTACCATACCGGGGGAAACAGTCAAGCCGCTTTGCGCCTGCACCGGCGCGGGCACAAAAAAGACTAAAAGCGAAATAACTATCAGGGCGATGAAGATTTTCTTTTTCATTACTCTCTCTTTCCCATTATAGACCTTAAATAGGCATTGATAAAACCATCCAACTCACCGCCCAGCACGGCCTCGGTATTGCTGGTTTCGTAATCGGTGCGGTGGTCCTTGACCATACGGTAGGGGTGGAGAACATAGCTTCTAATCTGGTTGCCCCAGCCCGCATCAATGCGCTTACCTTTCATTTTTGCTTTTTCGGCTGCCTGTTTTTCAATCTCCAGCTCCAGCAGGCGCGCCCTTAATATCTTAAAAGCGTAATCCTTATTCATGTGCTGCGAGCGCTCGCTCTGGCAGGAAACAACGGTACCCGTCGGCAGGTGGGTAATTCTAACGGCGCTGCTGGTCTTTTGCATATGCTGTCCACCGGGCCCGCTGGAACGGAAAGTTTCTATCTTAATATCCTCCGGCTTAATATTGACCTCGATGTCGCTTTCGGCTTCGGGCATTACCTCAACCAAAGCGAAAGAGGTATGGCGGGCATGGTCGGAGTCGAAGGGCGATAGCCGCACCAGCCGGTGTACGCCGTGTTCCGACTTCAAATAGCCGAGGGCGTATTCGCCTTTAACGGCGATAACGGTCTTCTTAATGCCCGCTTCATCACCCGGGGAGGTGTCCAGCACCTCGGTTTTAAAGCGGCGGCGTTCTGCCCAGCGCAGGTACATACGCATCAGCATCTCCGCCCAGTCCTGCGACTCGGTGCCCCCGGCGCCGGCGTGGATGGTGATGATGGCATCGCGCGCATCGTATTGACCACTAAAAGCCAGCCGGAACTCAAGCTCATCGATTTGAGAAGCAAGTTCATCAAGCTCTTTAGTCAACTCTGTCTGAAGGGCAACGTCTGACACCGACATTGAAAGCAGTTCGGCGGAGTCCACCAGTTTCTTTTCCAGTCCCCGCCATTGCTGTACCGTTTTTTTCTTATCGGACAGCTGGCGCATGATAGCCTGGGCCTTGTTCTGGTCCTGCCAAAAACCGGGTTGGGCGGACTGCTCTTCCAGCTTAACGATTTCTTTTTCTAAAGCGGGGACGTCAAAGATGCTCCACGGCCATAGCGACCCGGTTTTGTAAATCTTTGAGCTTTTCAGTTAAATCTGGCATTATAGTCCCCTGTATTATTATCTCATGCCTTTTAATGTAACGCCACTACTGGTTTTAGGTTGCCTCCCGCCGCCTGATGAGCCAAACGTGTAGGTTCCGGCAAGCGGTAGCCCCGGCAGCACGCCATGACCCATTTGACGGCATCAGGCAAATCAATCATGTGGCCGATGGAGACATAAAGAGGTTTAACATTATAGCGAGTGCGCAGCACCGCACCTATAACCTTGCCGCCGTCTTTAAGCTCGGCGAAACTGCCAGCTTTGACATCAGGTGTATCATGCTCGCCGCATAAGCGCGACTTGGCACAGCCGATGGTCGGGATACCTAATAAAAGCCCCAGATGCGAGGCGATGCCAAAGCGCCTGGGATGAGCGACCCCCTGCCCATCTACCATAACGATATCCGGTTTCAGCTTTAATTTCTCGAACGCCGCCAGCAATAACGGCGCCTCGCGGAAAGAGAGCAAGCCCGGCACATAAGGGAAATTGATGCGGTCGGTGACGACCTGTATTTCCGCCACGCGGAGGGCGGGGAAGGTTAAAACGACGACCGCACCGGTGCCGGTTTTACTGAATCTATTGACGGAAATATCCACGCCAGCGATATAGCGAGGCATAGTGATGGCGCCTGTCCACGAAACTTCCGAGGCTAATTCTAGTTGTATCGCCCTTGCCTCTTGCGTGGTTACGTGCCAGCTATGCCGTTGGGTGATGCGCATGACTTGATTATAGACAAAGGTTAAGACCTTTAGCAACGATTTGATGTATATTTGCCTGGAATAAAAAATATGCTACAATGGCACGACGAATAAATACAAAGCGGAGAGACGTTTTTGACATATTCCATACGTCCGATGGTTAATGAGGACATTGAACAGGTAAACGAGATTGACCGAGAAGCTTTTCCTACCCAATGGCCACCCGCCAACTACCGGCAGGAGATGCAAAATAAAATAGCTCACTACCTGGTCGCTTATGATGACACGAGGATATTCAAATACTACACACCATTCCAGAAAAAACAGCCCAATAAGTTTTTGTGGCTTTTTCCCAGGAGAAACCCCCATCATTCCCCAAAAACTCCGCTACTCACTCATTTCTATATCATCGGGTTTGCCGGCGTCTGGATGCTGGTTGACGAAGCTCACGTTACAAATCTGGCCGTCCGCCAGGAGTACCGGGGGAAAGGCATCGGGGAGCTATTACTTTTAGCCAGCATCGACCTTGCCAACGAACTCAAAGCCAGTTTTATGACGCTGGAGGTGCGGGCTTCCAACGTTGTGGCGCAGAGCCTTTACAGCAAATACGGCTTCGCGCAGATGGGCGTGCGGAAGGGCTACTACCTGGATAATCACGAAGACGCCTTTATCATGTCCACCGATATGCTGACGTCACCGTCATTCCAGGAACACGTCGTTCAATTAAGGGAAGCATTAAAGAAAAAACTTGATTAATGTAAAAATATCGTGGCGCCGCCACTTTGACCCCTTGCCAATTTATGTTAGAATTATGAGTTAGGGGATTTGAGGAACTAAGGAGGCAACGACGATGTCAGGTCACAACAAGTGGTCTAAAATAAAAAACAAAAAAGGCGCCGATGATATAAAGAAGGGCAACCTCTATACCAAGCTGACGCGAGAAATCATCATCGCGGCTAAAGAAGGCGGGGGCAGTGCGGACACCAATTTCCGTTTGCGTTTAGCCATCCAGAAAGCGCGCGACAGCAACATGCCGCTGGACAACATCGACCGGGCAATCGCCAAAGGCACCGGCAATGCGGAAGGCGGCAGCTTTGAAGAGATGACGCTGGAAGGCTACGGGCCTAACGGCGTCGCCATCATGGTCAGCGCGATGACCGATAACCGCAACCGCACCGTACAGGAAGTGCGGAGCTCGTTCACCAAACACGGCGGAACAATGGGTGAGAACGGTTGTGTTTCTTACATGTTTAAATCCCGCGGCGTTATAACTGTTAATACCGAGGGCGTTAATACCGACGACCTGGAACTTGCCGCCATTGACGCCGGGGCGGAGGATGTAAATGTGGGGGGCGGTGTGATGGAAGTATATACCCAGCCGAACACTATGGAAAAAGTACGCGCCGCTTTAGAAGCCGCCAAAATTAAGGTAGAATCCAGCGAAATACAGATGGTACCGGAAACATTCGTAACCCTTGATGCCAAAGGCGCCACCCAGGCCCTGAAACTCATCGACAGGCTGGAAGAGCTTGATGACGTGCAGAACGTCTATAGTAATGTGGATATACCAGATTCCGTCATGGCGGCCATTCAAGCCGCATCTTAATTTTAAGAATATGCAATGAAAATATTAGGAATCGACCCGGGCACGGTAGTGATGGGGTGGGGCGTGGTCGAGGGCGAGGGTACAGAACTTGCCCTGGTCGATTTCGGGGCGATAACCGTCAACGAAAAATCCCCGATGGCCGAAAGGCTGAATCGGCTTTTTATCGAACTCCAAAAAATCGTCCGGAAACATCAGCCTGATTGCGTCGCCGTGGAACAGCCCTTCGTCGCGAAGAATGTAAGAACTGCTTTAGCCATCGGGCGCGCGCAAGCCATCGCCATCCTCGCTGCCGCCAATCAGGAAATCCCCTGCTTTGAATATACTCCCGCCCATATCAAGCAACGCGTCGCCAACTACGGCGCAGGCAGCAAGGAGCAAATCCAGGAGATGGTGCGCCTGCAGCTCGGCCTGGCGGAAATCCCCGAACCCAATGACGCCGCCGACGCCCTGGCGGTAGCTATCTGCCATGCGCAAGAAGTGCATTTGAATGACCTAATAACGAGACAGGGAGAGCGACAATGATAGCCAGTTTGAGTGGAAAATTGGAGAGCCTGAATAGCGATGCGGCGATTATTAACGTGGGGGGCGTGGGGTTCAAGGTCTATATGCCCACCTCCTCGCTGACGACGATTGGAACAACGGGAAGTGAAGTGAAGGTCTATACTCACACTCACGTGCGGGAGGACAACATCGCGCTTTACGGCTTCCCTACTACCGAAGAACTCTGGCTCTTTGAGACGCTACTGGGCGTGACGGGACTGGGACCCAAACTATCGCTGGCTATGCTTTCCGCCCTAACTCCCAACCAGGTGACGATGGCTATCGCCACCGGCAACGTGGATATGCTGGACATGATACCGGGCATCGGCAAGAAAGTGGCTAGCCGCATCATCCTGGAGCTTAAGGAGAAAATCGGGGCGGGGTGGGTCATCACGGCGGAAACGCAGGTGACGCAGGAGAACGCGGACGTACTGGCGGCGCTGACGGCTCTGGGGTACTCGGCGGCGGAGGCAGTGAAGGCGGTGGCGGCTTTGCCCACCGAGGGCAAACTCAAGCTGGAGGACAAGGTGAAGCTGGCTTTGCAGTACCTGGGGAGCAGGTGAAGAAGTAGTTATCAGTTGTTAGTAATCAGTTCACAGTCAACACTCATTCGTATTTGAAATTTTTTTTCTTTCTTTTAGCTTTGAAACAAAATTGATTAGGTTTGATTCGTTTATTAATTCGTTTTTTATTTTATGTTAAGTCTATTGCTTCCCCCGGGATTTGCAGGTTAAGTATATAATAGGTAATGAGGAAAGCGGAAGGGGGAAATGTCGGCAGGTGGATAAACTTAGATATATTTTGAAGAGGGGTTAACACCCCTCTTCAACATCCCGTTTGGGAGAGAAGGAGTTCAAGATGTCGTTAGAAGAGCTGGAAAAGCGGAT
>CAIWTG010000060.1 GCA_903915565.1 uncultured Chloroflexota bacterium | reverse complement strand
CCTTGCCCGGGGCGGGCACCAGGAAAGTCAGGCCGGTGTTGCCGGGGAACCCCTTTACCTCCTCGGCAAAGCGTTGAACCCAATTATCATATTCTTTTTCATGCCCCGGAAAAACTGTCCGGCTCACTACTACGGTCACGGGCTTCACCTCGGTCATAACCTTGTCTTCCTTCTTACCTCTCGCCATATTACTGCCTCCCTCTCCGTATTTGCCTTATATTTTATCATACTTTATTCATCAAATGGTATGATGCTACTTTAGTCACTGCGTGGCAATTACCCCAACAGGATGGTAGAATAAATACGTAAATATTCCTGCAGAAAGGTTGGTTATGACTGTTCCTGTTAGGGTACGTTTTGCGCCCAGCCCCACCGGTAAAGTCCACGCCGGCAATATCCATACCGCCATCTTCGATTACCTCTGGGCGCGGCATACGGGCGGCACGTTTATCCTCCGCATTGAGGACACCGACGTAGAGCGCAAGGAAGCAGGCGCCGTGGAACATATGATGGAAGCCCTGAAGTGGCTGGGGCTGGACTGGGATGAAGGACCCGGCGTCGGTGGACCCTACGGACCGTATTATCAGTCGCAGCGTTTACCGCTCTATAAAGCTGCCGCCGAAAAACTGGTGGCCGACGGGCACGCCTATTACTGCTTTTGCTCTACGGAGCGATTGGAAGCAATGCACCAGCAACAGGAGGCAAATAAGCAGCTGACCGGCTACGACCGAGCTTGTCGCAACCTGACGGCTGAAGAGTGTAAAGCCAAAGAGTCCCAGGGCATTAAATCCGTTGTCCGCTTTAAGGTGCCGCTGGAAGGGCAGATGACTATCCATGACCTCATCTACGGCGATATCTCGTTTGATTATAAAAATATCGACGACTTTGTCATGCTAAAGTCGGACGGCTATCCTACTTATCACTTAGCCAACGTCGTTGACGATACGGCTATGAAGATAACTCACGTCATCCGCGGCGAGGAATGGATATCCAGCACGCCCCGCCATCTCCTCATGTACCAGGCTTTCGGCTATACCCCGCCCCAGTACATCCATATGGCGATGATTGTCGGCGCTGACCGTGCCAAGTTAAGCAAGCGACGCGGCGCTATCTCCATTCTGGAATACCGCGACATGGGCTATCTCTCGGAAGCTTTGTTTAATTTTCTGGTGCTGATAGGCTGGTCGCTGGACGATAAAACCGAAATCATGACCCGCCAGCAAATAATTGAGAAATTTTCTCTGGAACGGATGGGCCGGACGGCCGCCGCTTTCAACCAGGATAAGCTTGACTGGATGAACGGCGTCTATATCCGCAACCTGCCTTTTGACGATTTGGCGGACCGGCTGCTGCCTTTCCTGGACAGGTATTTGCCACCGGAAGTTAAACGTCCTTTGGATGCAGTCTATGTTAAGGAAATTACGCCGCTAATTAAGGAACGCATAATTACGCTTAAGGAAGCCGCCGCCTATGCCGACTTCTTCTTTTTGGATAACTTGACACATGACGCCGCTAAATTCGTAGATAAAAAGACGGACGCTGCTACTGCTTTAAAAGCTCTTAAAAGCGCCGAAGAAAAACTATCGGCGCTGGACGATTTTAACCGTGACCAGCTGGAAACAACTTTAAGGTCTCTGGCTGAAACTCTAGGGATAAAGGCGGGGCAGCTTTTTAATGTGCTGCGCGTCGCCGCCACCGCCCGCGATGCTACCCCGCCGCTCTTTGAGACGATGGCGGCGTTAGGCCAAGATAGATGCTTGCAAAGAATAAAGTCGGCAATAGCCGTGCTAAGTAAAAACTGAAACAAAGGAGGACAATATGGACGATACCAGCGCAAAAAAACAAGAAGACTTTATACGGGATATTGTCCGCCAGGAAATTGAAACTAACAGATTCGGCGGTAAGGTAAATACGCGTTTCCCCCCCGAGCCCAACGGACTCCTTCACATCGGGCACGCTAAAGCCATCTGGATTAGCTTTGCCCTCGCCGAGGAATATGGCGGCTATCACAACCTGCGCTTTGATGATACCAACCCCCTTACCGAAAAACAGGAGTTTGTTGATGCCATCATCAAGGATATCCGCTGGCTGGGCTGGGACTTAAAAGAACGCATCTTTTTTGCCTCGGACTATTTCGAGCAGATGTATGAATATGCCGTACAGTTAATCAAAAAAGGCAAAGCCTACGTTGACGACTCCACCGCTGAAGAAATCAGTAAAAATCGCGGCAATTTTACCACACCGGGCAAACTAAGCCCTTACCGCGAACGCTCGGTTGAAGAAAATCTGGATTTATTCAAACGTATGCGTGACGGCGAATTTCCCGACGGCTCGAGGGTATTGCGGGCAAAAATAGATATGGCTGCCTCCAATATGAACATGCGCGATCCCCTGATGTATCGCATCCAGCGCGCCACCCACCTCCATGTCGGCGATAAGTGGTGTATCTACCCCATGTATGACTGGGCGCACGGTTTGGAGGATTCTATCGAGGGCGTTACCTATTCGCTCTGTTCCTTGGAATTTAAAGACCATCGTCCCTTGTACGATTGGTTCCTGGATGCGCTGGGTATTTTCCATCCGCAGCAAATTGAGTTTGGCCGGTATAGTTTGACCTATACCGTGGTGAGTAAACGGGTACTTGGGCCGTTAGTTGATGCCGGCGTTGTCAACGGCTGGGATGACCCACGTATGCCTACCCTTTCGGGTTTACGCCGGCGCGGCTATACGCCGGAAGCATTAAAGCTTTATTGTGAAAGCAGCGGGGTTTCTGAAGCCAACACTATCATTGATATTAACTTCCTGGAGCATTGCCTCCGGGAGGATTTGAACAAACGCGCCCCGCGCGTGATGGTCGTCCTGCGTCCGTTGAAACTGGTGATTGATAATTACCCGGAAGACCAGGTAGAAGAGTTCAACGCGGTCAATAACCCCGAAGACCCCGCCGCCGGGACGCGCAAAGTGCCGTTTTCTAAAGTGCTCTATATCGAGCAGGAAGACTTCCAGGAAGTGCCCCCGCCTAAATACTACCGCCTGGCGCCGGGACGCGAAGTGAGGCTGCGCTATGCTTATTTCATCACCTGCACCGGTGTGAAGAAAAATGAAAAAGGCGAAATAACCGAGGTTCATTGCACTTACGACCCCGCCACTAAAGGCGGCGATGCCCCGGACGGGCGTAAGGTCCAGTCCACCATGCACTGGGTTTCGGCTAAACACGCCGTTGAAGCCGATGCGCGCTTGTACGACCACCTTTTCACCAAGGAAAATCCCATGGACGTTGAAGAAGGCGGCGACTATAAGGATTACCTTAATCCGCATTCCCTCGAGGTTATAAAGTCGTGTAAGGTAGAGCCTTCCCTCGCCAAAGCTCAACCCGGTGGTCTCTACCAGTTTGAAAGATTGGGCTATTTCTGTGTCGACCCGGATTCGTCTGCGAATAAACTGGTCTTCAACCGGACGATATCTTTGCGGGATACCTGGGCGAAGATTCAAAAGCAGCAGAAATAAGGCTTTTAGCTGATAGGCTTTTAAAATGGTTGATAAGCCGAAAAATGCCGTCCTCAACGATTACCGTGTTCTAGTTTTCCCCGACGAAAAAAACCGGTTATGCGTTAAGCTCTTGTCGGATATGGGCGCTTGTGTTACTGCAATAAGTCTTGAGCATAAAACCAGAATCCCACCAATATTAAAAAAAAGCGATATCCTCGTCGAGTCCTTCCCGCCCGGCTATTTAGCATCGGAAGGATTAAGATGGGATATTATGAACCAGCAGAATCCGCGGCTGATTATGGCGTCCATCACCCACTTCGGCCAGAGCGGACCCTATAAAAACTTAAAATCCTGCGACCTGGTCAATCAGGCTTTAGGCGGCTGGCTGTCCGTTACCGGCGATTCGTCAAAGCCCCTCAAGCTCTTTGGCGACCAATCTTATAATGTGGCGTCGCTTTTTGCCGTCAATGGCATCTTATTAGCCCTGCAGCAGCGGCATTTCACCGGCAAGGGACAATATTTAGATATATCCATCATGGAGTGCGTCGCTGCCTCTTTAGACTACGTTCTGCCTCGCTATTTTTACGAGGGCGTTGTATCAAAGCGGCAGGGCAGCTGGCAATGGAATAATGCCTTTAATGTTTTCTCCTGTAAAGACGGCTACATTCTACTTACCATCCACCACCAGTGGGAAACTTTAGTTGAGTTGATGGCGTACGATGGTATGGCGGAAGATTTATCGGACGAAAAATGGCGCGACAGGCAGGAGCGCGACCGCCATATCGACCATATTATATCGGTAATCGAAAAATGGGCTTTAAAACACCAGGCAAAGGAACTGGAAGAAAAAGGTCAGCTGATGCATTTCCCCTGGGCGGAGGTCAAGTGAACATGAGTTATGAACCGGGCTATCTGGGCCTTTTTAAATCGGGCGAACTGCAACGCCGCGCTAAGGCGCTTAACGAGCGGCTATCCGCCTGCGATATCTGCCCGCGGGAGTGCGGCGTCAATCGCCTTGAAGGAGATTTGGGACACTGTCATTCCGGTGCTTTACCCATCGTGTCCTCCTACTGCGCCCACCGCGGCGAAGAGCCGGTGCTCTCTGGCACGCGTGGTTCCGGGACGATTTTCTTCGGCAACTGCAATATGCGCTGCGTTTATTGCCAGAACCACCAGATTAGCCAGTCGCCGACGGCTCAAAAGAAAAACGAAATATCCGTATCAGCTTTAGCCGAACGTATGCTTTACCTCCAGGACGAGCTTAAATGCCACAACATCAACCTGGTCACGCCGTCCCATTTCGTGCCGCAAATCATTGGCGCCTTAGTGGAGGCGGTGCCCCAAGGACTTCACCTGCCGCTGGTTTATAACACCAGCAGTTACGACTCGCTGAAGACTTTAAAGGAACTGGACGGCGTTATCAGCATCTATCTCGCCGACATCCGTTATGCCGATAATAAATTGGCTAGACATTATTCTCATGCCCGCCACTACGTTGACCATGCCCGCGCCGCTATTATTGAGATGCAGTGCCAGGTTGGCGACCTTGTCGTAGATGATGACGGCATCGCCCAAAAAGGACTCATCGTCCGCCACCTTATCCTCCCCAATGATATCGCCGGCAGCGCGGAATCGTTAGAGTGGCTATTAAAAAAGGTATCGCCGAAAGTCGCGGTCAGCATCATGGCGCAATACTACCCCGCCAACCGCGCCTATAAATACGAAGAAATCAACCGCAAAATAACACCACAGGAATATCAGCAGGTTGTAGACTTAGTGGAAAAACTGGATATTGAAAACGGCTGGCTGCAGGACATGGATTCGTCGGATACTTACCGGCCGGACTTTACGGACGAGCACCCGTTTGAAGGAAAAAGAAAACGAAAAAGGAGGAGGGCACTATAAAGGAGGAGGCAAAGATTTAGCGGCTTATTTCCTCTTGCGCTTGGTAAAGCCAAAAGTTATTTTTAAGCCGTTTTTCCCATCTTTTTTATTAATGTTTTCCATGAAGGTTTTAAGATCTTTAGTCGGTTTAGCTTTTTTAGCTTGTTTGCTCGTCATGTATAT
>CAIWTG010000059.1 GCA_903915565.1 uncultured Chloroflexota bacterium | reverse complement strand
GTCTGGACTTGTGAGACACGCGTTAACCTGGTAGATAAAGAGTTATTGGCTCATATGAAGGCAGCTGGTTGTTACGCCGTTGCCTACGGTATTGAATCAGCTTCTCCAGAAATTATCAAGATCATACAGAAAGATACCACCATTGCGCAGGTCGAAGCGGCTGTTAGTGCCAGCCGCCAAGTCGGTCTGCAGGTGATTGGCTATTTTATGCTTGGTTCCCCCGGTGAAACGCCACAAACAATCCAGGACACCATCAACTTCGCCAAAAAACTGAAAGTAGACTTTGCCCAATTTTCGATTACGACACCCTTCCCCGCCACCGAATTATACGAAATTTATAAAAGAAATAATACTGCAGATATCCCTTGGGAGAAGTTCGTTTATGCCGGGACGGATAATCCGGCCAGCCCGGTTTTCGAAAGCGATAATCTCACCCGACGGGACTTGGTAAAATGGGTATCTCGCGCCTACCGTGAGTTTTATTTACGCCCTGCTTACATTTGGCAAAGGCTGCACCGATGCACAAATTGGGGTGAAATAAAAATGAATCTCAAAGGGCTAGGCATGCTGCTTCATAGCGTTTAGTTTACTCTTGTGCCCAGTGGCGCTCTTTAACGTATTTCTCCGAATCGAGTTTTTCCAGTTTATTAAAATTATGTCGGGCATCTACCCAGCGCATCGTCCCGGAACGCCCGCGCATGGCAATCGACTGTGTAAACGCTCCGCCGCTGAAATACCTCACACCTTTTAATAAATCGCCAGTACTCACGCCGGTAGCGGCAAAAAACACATCATCACTGCTGATTAAGTCTTCGGTAGTGTAGACCTTCTTCAAGTCCTCCCCTTTTTCGATAGCTGCTTGTTTTTCTTTTTCGTCGCGGGGCCAACCCTTGCACTGTATGGCTCCTCCGACACAACGTATCGCTGCGGCAGATAGTACCCCTTCCGTTGTACCGCCGATACCCATCAACATATCTACATCGGTTTCGGGGAGCGCCGCTTCAATAGCGGCGGAAATGTCACCGTCGGAAATAAGTTTTACCCTGGCGCCAGCTTTCCTGATATCGTTTAGTAATTTTTCGTGGCGAGGTCTATCAAGTACTACCACAGTGATTTCTGGTATTTTCTTATGCTTGGCGGCGGCAACTCTTCTAATGTTTTCAGCTACCGGTGCGTCGAGATCAATGACATCTTTAGCCTCGGCGTCGGTGACTATTTTATTCATATAAACCAGGTTACGTGGACAATGCATTGTTCCCCTGGTAGAAAGAGCTACCACAGAAATAGCGCCGGGTAAACCTTTGGCAGTAAGTGTGGTGCCATCAACGGGGTCAACAGCGATATCAACCTTAGGCTCCGAACCGTCACCGATTTTCTCGCCAATATATAGCATTGGCGCTTCGTCCTTTTCTCCCTCACCGATGACGACAATACCATCCATCCTGACGAATCCCAGCACGTTACGCATAGCGTTGACAGCCGCTTGGTCGACCAGATTTTTATCACCCTTGCCCAGGAAACGAGCAGCGGACATGGCAGCAGCCTCGGTAACACGCACTAGTTCCATGGCGATGTTGCGTTCAATTGGTTGACCATTGTTAGGTTGATTGTTTTTAGGTGTATTCATATTATGTCAAATATCCCCTATTCTCATGGTCGGGGCGAGAGGATTTGAACCTCCGACCTCAGCGTCCCAAACGCTGCGCGCTAAACCAGACTGCGCTACGCCCCGTCCCTAACGGGAAATTCCAAACACCAAGAGACAAATACCAAACCCCTGCCCCACCCCGCATAAAGTATAGCTTCAAATCAAAACCTGTGCAACCTACCGGCTGTTTTCCTCGATGATTTTGACCACTCCGGTTAAGTCCGCCGCCTGATACCGGATGTCCTTTATATCGGCTACCTGGTTGCTATGCACGTGGGGCTCATTGACGAGGATAGCCG
>CAIWTG010000058.1 GCA_903915565.1 uncultured Chloroflexota bacterium | reverse complement strand
TGGTTTCCATGTCCAGCGGGTTGCCGATGAAGAAACGCTCTTTATCCTCTTTGCCGAAGACGCGCTCGATGTCAGCCTCCGTCGCCAGATTAACGGTAACATAATGGGTAGGGATGGTTTTAACGGGCTGGGGACCTTCCGCTATAGAGTCAACGTCGCCGCCGATGGTAAGCATTGGTGTTACGTGTATCTGCCCGAAGGTGCTGGTGCCGTTCAAGACCTCGGCGATAAAGGGGTCGGAGACATCGGGTGGGGAGACGGTCAGGCTTTCGTCGGTCACGCCCAGGCGCACGTCCGTAATCATCCCAAAGAAGCGGCGCTTTTTCCCTTCGATAGTGACATAGCGTCCCACCACCATATCCTCCACGGATACCGGGGCGTCCAGACGGACATCAACGCCTTTTTCCAGCGAGGCGCTGGTGACGATACCGAGCTTATCCGTCATGCCGGATTTTCTCCAGGATATTTTTCACACGGGCAATATTACTGGCTAAAATATTCGCGATTTCTTTGCCCGCCGCAACCATAAAAGAATGGCTATCCTCGCGTACGCGGCTCATCTGGCGTAAAGACGCGGCGATGACCTCCTCGGTAGGGACGGAGATGGCGCTGTTAATTAAAATGTTCAGCCAGCTGAATGACTTGCTGAATTCGTCTACTTCTTCAGGTTGACATAAATAAACGAAGGCGTGTATTTTAGCCGGCTGGGGCGGCAGGTACTGGTGGATTTTACCGTCCTTGCAATAACCCACCACCGCCGCGGTAAACGTACTCCGCAAGAGCTTTTTAAGCTGGGGGCTGTCTTTGTAGACAGCTTCCTCAGTGGCGGCATCCTTGCCGCGGGCGATTGGCTTGCGCCCCGGCTCCATGCCAGTGGTCTCCTCATTAGCGACGACACCGAAAATGTCGCCTGTTTTTACCAGCGCGCCGAGGGGCGGCATCTCATACAGTTCATAGCACTGCGCGGTGAACTGCGCGGTGGACGCTTCGATAACTTCGGCTATTTTATTATTAGTTGTCTTACTCATAATTTTAATCCCCTTTCCCCTTTCTATAACGGGAAATAGTTGGGGGAGGTAGTCTTTTGCCCCAAAATCCCCCTCCCCCTTTTTGGGGGAAGGGGGATATGGTGCGTTTATTTACTTCTTCTTGGGGGCTGCTTTTTTAGCTACAGCAGCCTTGGGTTTCTTGGTATTCTTTCTACCTTTAGTACCCATTTTAATCCTCCTGTTTTTTTATTCGCTTTAGATTCCCGCCTTCGCGGGAATGACGATTGATAATTAAACCCATCTGGTCCTTTTACTTAAGCTCTTGCCGGAGGTAACGCTGGCTAGATGTTCCCCCGTTAATGTTGATTCTACCAGTTCTCTAAAGTTTTCTCTATCCCCGCCGGTGACCACTGCCTGCTCGTGGGCTTCCGATAATGCCACCGGATAGCCCTGCCCGCGCTGGCACTGGTCGTAAATGAGGGTGTGGGTGAGGTTAAGGAGGTCTTTATTTTCCGCCGCCCACTGCGGGATTTCCACGCGGGCAATCTCGTCGCCGACGCGCAGGTAAAAGAAATAGACCTTATGGTCGCCGTAATATTCCTTAACGATTTTCGACGGGCTGATAAATAGCGCGGACCGCTCGCCGTCCTCCAACAAATCCATAAAGATATCGCGGTCGCGTACGCCGTTCAGTCCGGCGCAATCCCTGCCGTGTGCCGGGGGACACTGCTTATCGCAGTCGGGGATATCGTTAGGGCAGACCGCCACGCGTAAAACGTTGAGGACGTCCGTGGTGCGCGGGTAGCTGATATAACTAGCAAGGGCAAGACGTCGGTCTTTATTGAGCTTTTTCATCGCGTCGAGGCACTTTAGCATGCCGTTTATTAAAAGCGCATCCGTCACAAAATCCGGAAAGGCTTCCAGTCCCCAAAGAATCAGCGTGCCATCCAGTAATGCCAGAATTGGATTTTGCGGGGGAAGGGAGGCGGCCAAAGCGACTAAAGCCTTACATTCTTCCACCGAGCGCTTTGCCCCCAGGATGTTGCCCTCAACCGCCTGTTCGCGTCCGTTGGTGGGATGCGTTAGCACCAGGTCTTTATCGTCGGCATAAAGGTGAGGGTCGCTGGCTAAAGCGGCGTCCGGCTGACTGCCGTAGGTGAGAACCACCGACCCTATATTGATTAAGTAACAATGGGTGTTCTGGTGCCGGTCAACGTCAATATGAGAGCCGTCGGCGGCGATAACCGTAAAGTCGGGTGGCAAAGGGGGCAGGGGATAACGCTGATTCAGCCCCTCATAGATTTCCGCCACCAGCCAGGTGGTTTTGGCGGCTTTGATTTTTTTCTTTAAGTCCTCTAAATCTATGGCGGTGTCGCTTAAAGTCGTCAATGCGTTCTGCAGGTGTTGGGCTTGTTCCGCTCGCTTTCCCTTGAGCCCGGAAATCATATTGATGACCTGCGCGGCGACGGCTGTTAAATCCAGCGACATTTAATATATTATCCTATGGCTTTAGTATAGAGCAGGTGCTGGACTAACACAAGACATACAGGATAAAAAACAAGTGTTAATGATATAATAGAAAATATTTCGTATTTAGGAGCATAAATGCTGGCAGCCCTGGGCGCAGTAATTACTGCATCTTTATCCGGCGTGATGATGCCGGGGCCGATGTTTGCCGTGACGATTGCGAAAAGCATGAAGTCGCCGTGGGCGGGGATTATGGTTGCCCTAGGGCACGCCGTTATTGAAGTACCACTGATACTAATCGTTTACTTCGGGCTAAGGGAATTTTTCCAGAATGAAATTTTCAAGCTGGTCTTGAGCATTCTGGGCGGTGGTGTGATTGTGTGGATGAGCATTGACCTTTTCCGCGCGCGCCGCAGGATTGTCAAAGAAGGTAAAGACACTTCATATAATGCTTTCACTGCTGGTATTATCATGAGCGGTCTTAACCCGTTCTTTTTGTTCTGGTGGGCGACGCTGGGGCTATCAATACTGCTCAAATTTACTAATGCCGTTGGAGACTGGGCGCTGCCGCTCTTTATACTTGTTCACTGGGCTTGCGACCTCGTCTGGCTTTCCATCGTCTCCTTCGTTATCTATAAGACGCACAGATTCTGGGGGGAAAAGGTGCAGGAGTGGATTTTTATTATCTTGAGCGTGGCGCTGCTGTACTTTGGTTTGCAGTTCATCATTCAGGGGATTATTACATACGTAGGGGCGGGGATATAAAATCCCCACCCCCATTGTTTAGTTCACTAATTTTTACTTAAGCTTTTACTGCCGTGGACTTCTTCATCCCTATAAGTCTGCCCCATTCATGGTTTTCCCAGACAACCAGCAGCTGGCTGGCGTTACATATCGAGCTGTAGGTACCGGTGGTCACACCGATGAGGAGTACCAGGGCGAAGTAGTGAATGGTGGAGCCGCCGAGCAGGAATAAGGCTAAGAGCACAATAATCACGGTGAGTGAGGTATTCAGCGAACGTGTTAAGGTCTGCGAGATGCTGTAGTTCACCACTTCGGTGAAGTTTCGGCTGACGCCTTTGGTCAGATTTTCTCTAATTCTGTCAAAGACCACGATGGTATCGTGCACGCTGTAACCGGCAACCGTCAACATGCCGGTGATAAATATGGCGTCAATTTCCACGCCGGCAAGTTTGCCCAGGATGGCGAAAATGCCCAGCACCAGGAGGATATCATGCATCAGGGCTATCACGGCGCACGTGCCCCAGCGAATGGCATTCGGCATCTTGCGGAAAGCAAACGTGATATACAACAGAATGGCGATCGCCGCTACAATGACCGCGATGATGGCGTAACGTGCCGTTTCACCGGCGACGACGGCGGAGATGGTCGAGAAATCAAGCACCGTCGTGGTACTGCCGGTCGAGGTGTTTAAATCATTGATTAACACATCTCTTTCGGCGCTGGATATTTCGGGAAGCCGGAGGATATAATTACCGGAACTGGTAGATTGTATCACAGCGTCGTTATAGCCAAGGCTGGTTAAAGATTGCCTGATTTGATTTTCTTCAACGCTTGGGCTGAAGCTTAGAGTTATATCCGTGCCGCCTTTAAAGTCGCTGCCCGGCTTTAACCCAAAGAGGATAAGGAATATCAGCCCCGGCACGATGATGATGGCCGAAAGCAGAAAGAACCAGAATCTTTTTCCTACAAAATCTATCATTTTACACTTCCATGTAATAATTTTTTCACCGTTCCACTGCGGATAAGGGTATTAAGGAAAGTCTGCGTTACAAAGACGGCCGTGAACATACTAACGGCCACGCCCAGGAACAGCGTAATCGCGAAACCTTTTACCATTGACGCGCCGAAGGTATTGCCGAACCAGAACAGAATGATACAGGTAATGAAGGTAGAAACGTTGCTATCGCGGATTGAGGGCCAGGCGCGGCGGAAGCCTTCCGACACGGACGCTTCCAGCGTCCGGCCGAGTTTTATTTCTTCCTTCATACGCTCAAAGATAAGGATGTTGGCGTCTACCGCCATACCGATGGATATGATGAACCCGGCGATACCCGGCAGGGTTAAGGTGACCGGTATCATTTTGAAAATAGCCATTGATATTGCGCCGTAAACACATAGCGCTGCCACCGCCACCGCACCCAATGAGCGGTAGTAAGCCAGCATGAAAAGTATTATCAAGCCGATGCCGATAAGCCCGGCCCGGAGGCTTAGATTGAGTGAATCTGTGCCGAGCGAGGCTGATATTTTCTCCTGGAAGAGCGGCGGTTTGATAAGCTGCACCGGCAGCGAGCCGGATTTCAGCAGGTTGGCTAGGTCAGTGGCACTACTAATATCAAAACTGCCGGAGATAGAACCTTTGCCCCCGTATTGTGCCTCTATTAACTGCGGCGCGGAAATGAGGTTGTTATCCAGGAAAATACCCAACGCATATTTCAAGTCATAAGTCCCGCCCGAACCGGCAGGGTTATGCATCCGCGCGGCAAGCTGGTCGAAGATAACAGTCCCGGTATCATTCCAGCTGATATCAACTTCCGGTTTATTGGTGGTCGTGTTGATATTGGGCTGGGCGTCCGATAAAAGGGCGCCGGTCAGCGCCGTACCGTCATCGCCGCGTGCAGATATCCAGGAAGAATCGGTGCTGTAGTTTTTTAGCGAATCCCGATCCATGATGGTGCCGTTGGCGGCGGTAAAGATGAGGCCGTCATTGGTTTTAGTCATAATAGCGATGAGCTGGCCATATTTACTCCCCTGGCTGGACTGGTCCACAAAAACTCTGTTGGCAGTTTCACCGGTATCAACGAAATTAGTGACATTGCCTGACAGATAGTCGGCCAGAGTAACCAGACTGCCGTCATACTTTTTCTCAACCTCGCGGAATTCAAGAAAGCCGGTTTGCTCCACGAGACTTTTGGCGGCATCAATGTCGGTAAAGCCGGGGAGCTCTACCAGGATGCGGTCGCTGCCCAGCTGCTGGATGACCGGCTCGGTGACGCCGAATGAGTCGATACGTTTTTTGATGGTGAGTATCACTCGGTCCATGGCAGCTTGCTGGTCGGTAGTTGTGTTGCCCGAAAAATCTGCCTGATAGACCAGGTGCACGCCGCCGACGAGGTCAAGGCCCAACTGCATGCCGCTGTGGCCGAGCGCCGAAGTGGCGGGCAGGACTATCCAGACCGTCACGGCGAAGAGGACGATTATTATCAGTAGTATTAACGAATTTCTTCTTGCCATATTTCTCTCCGGGTGTTATTTCCTTATCTTCACTTCTTTGCAGAAAGGAGTTTCCTGATATACGCTTCAGCTTGTTCCCGCGTGGCTACTTCGCCGGCAGCCTGGGCTTCATGTAATTCTTCCAACAGCTCGCCGACTTTTGGTCCGGGTTGAAGCCCAAACTCTCTTATTATATCATTTCCGTCGAAAATTTTCGGCGGTGCCGATAAATTGGCCTCGTTGCGGTGTTTTTCCAGCACATATTCCGTCAGGCGGCAATGCTCCCGCCATAGAGTTAAGTCTAATGCCGACGCCCTTGCCGCCAGGTGGTCCGCCAGGCACAGGTAAAGCAGGTCAATGCCCGCCTCGCCCGTAGCGCGGAAGTAGCGGTAGATAGCCCGGTCGGTGGGCATGCCCTGGTTGCTCATCTGCGTCGGGCGGAGGTGGTATTTGATTAACAGAGCGACCAGCTGTATCTCGCGGTTGCTGAATCTTAGTCTTTCCATAATGGCGGCAGCTGTTTCCGCTCCGATATCCGCGTGTCCCAGGAAACGCGTTCTATCACCTTCAATTGTCTTGGTTTGCGGCTTGGCGATATCATGGAGCAGCACCGCCAGCTTTAACATTGACCTGGCCGTGCTGCCGCTGCTGATTTCGCGGTCGAAGCGCTTTTCAACTTCGTCTGACCAGGGCACGGCGTCGAGCACTTTTTTACCGGCGTAATCCCAGGGGGATTCTCGTAAGACGAATTCCAGCGCTCCCACCGTCTGCAACGAATGGTTAAAGACGTCCCAGGCGTGCTCTTCGGGCTGTTCTACGCCTTTGGTTATAGCGAGTTCCGGTATCATGGCGGTGAGCAGTCCAACCTTGTCCAGATAAAAGAGTCGTGGACCGGCGCCGCTTATATTTAGTAGACGCAGCAGCTCCTCGCGGACTCTTTCGCCGGCCTCGCCGCCGATTAGTGAGCTGTTTTTAACGATAAGTTTTTCTGTTGCGCTTTGAATAGTGAAATCAAGCTCCGCTGCGAGGCGAACCGCGCGCAAAAGCCGCACGGCGTCTTGTTTAAAGACATCATCACTGACGGCCTTTATCGAGCGGCGGCGCAAGTCATCCTGGCCGTGAAAGGGGTCGATAATGTTTTTTATGTTAAAATCGGCGCCAAGCTCCAGCGCCATGGCATCAATGGTGAAATCGCGACGGGCTAAATCCTGCTGGATATCGCCTTGGAGGGTGGAAAAATCAATCTGCCATTTGCCATCGGGTAGGATAACCCTGCCTATCAGATTCACGTCATCAAGGGGGATGGATTTGCCTTCAAGGGCATCGGCAATGGCAACAGCGACGGCCAATGCGTCGGCATCAACAGCGATATCGATATCCGCCGTCGTATGTCCGAGCAATGTATCGCGTATAAACCCGCCAACGATGTACGCCGGGGTGTGTTTTTTGGCGAGTAATCGGCTGATTTCATTTAAAAGCCGCGAAGCAGCGGGCTCAATAGCCAATTTTCTTTCTTCCATTACAAGCGAAGGCATCTGTTAAACTATACTATCCCGAACAGAAATTATCAAGTTTAAAGTATCATTCTCCGGCAACGTTAAAGATTACTTAACAATCCTTTTTTATTTCTCATCAGCTTTCCGGTGAACCCAGTCCGCCCGGTTGCGGATGTCCCGGTCGAAAAGGAAACGATTGATGAGGAGCTCTCCCATACCAACCTGCCGCTTTTCGGTTGATGCCTGCGCTACCAGCCGCTTAATGATGGTAATCAGCAATATTGCGGTGTACCCCGTGGCGACCAGTGTTGG
>CAIWTG010000057.1 GCA_903915565.1 uncultured Chloroflexota bacterium | reverse complement strand
TCCACTGGCCAAAAGGAGATTCACGCCGCAAATAATCCTGATACGACTCGCCGGTTAATCTAACTTTTGCCTCATCTATGCCTGCGTTCATAAATGCTAACTGCTTGGCAGCGCTTTGCGCTTCCTGGTAGCCTTTATTCGCGTTATTCCAAGCTAAAATGAACATGGTTGTCTGAGCGGCAACAAATGCCAGATAAGCTACATATCTAAACTTTGCCGTGCAAATGCCGAATGGTATAAGAAACATTATCTGCATGCTCAAATAATCAGCGATCATTTGGGTATTTGCATCAGCTAGAGCATTTAAAGTATTGGCGTGCGTGGTAGAGCCGGCTAAGGCGCCGGCGTCAGCGGCATTGGCGGTGCGGGTCTTGGTCAGGCTGACCTTGCCGATGTTGACAGTCACCATTATCGCCATTATCAACACCACGATAATAGCGATCATAAAAGGCGCTACCTGGCCGTCATTGCGGCGAAATATCTTCGTCATCTACCTTGGAACACCCATTGTTCTGTTAGGGGCCTCTGGCTTGAGACCGGCCACTGGCCGACATTAGTACTTCCGGCAGCGACTCGGGTCTGGTTAAAGGGCGGCTGCCTTTCCGCGAGATTGCGGTTAAACCACAACCATATATTAACAGACCCGGAAAGCAGCATGATAAGCGCGACAAAGACTAATGCCGTCTCTAAAGTAACCTGGGCCTTTTTATTTTTCATTAATGAGGGGTTGTCCATACTTTTTGCTTTGTGACTTCCTTACCTACCGCTGCTTGGCGGTAGCGGCCGTCGGTATCCAATCCTTGAGTGACCACGATGTCCGAGCCGCCGTCTACTTTCATCCGCGTAGTAATGGTATCCGTTAAGGTCGCCTGTTTGCTGCTGGTAGCCGCGTTTGGGTCTTCAAACTGGGTTTCCTGCGCGGTATAGCCCGTATTCGCCTGACTTTCTACATCTATGATCTTTGATCCCGAAGGGATATTAATTTCATCTTCATTCACTTCGTAATAACTCGTTTCCGCGGAGGTGCCTAAACACCAGGCCACCGAGGCTCCGGAGCTGGTGCTACTTCTACCCCCTTCTCCGAAACCACCGAATAGATTTACGGTACGGGGATTTTTCACGATATTATAACTGGAAAAAGCGTTATCATTGTACGCCTTCTTCAGGGCATTGCGAAAGGCCTGCTGCTGCAGGATCTGCTGTTCCTGCAGGCTCTGGCCATAAGAGACTAAGACGGCTAAACAGATCAAGATCAATGAGCCGAAGACGGCAAGTTCAGTAGTAGCTTGGGCTTTTTTATCCAGTGTCATCATGTTTTTCAAGGTAATAAATCCTTCCACCCCTCCCCCACGGTATTGTCAGTCGAATGCCGGGTGGTAGTATCCTGCGTGGTGGTGCCGGTCGTATTGCCCTGAAGAGTCGTTTGAGTCGCGTTTTGATTAGTAGTGACCGAATCGGACTTGGTCTCACCGGAGACATATTGCTGAGAAGATATCTGCGTGTCTGCCATGTCCTTTAAACGGCCCTGCACCCCGCGCTTGAAATATGTATTGATCGCCATAATAGCCAGAGTCACCAGGCCCAATACCGCCACATACTCCCATATGCTCTGGCCGCGCCTTTTTATTTCCATACCCACCTGCCTCCGGTCTGCTGCGTAGTCTCATCGCGCTGGCTCTGGGTCAGGCCACCACTGGTGTTCTCCGTAGTAACGGCAGTAATATTCTTTTGATTGGATATGACTGTCTGCCCCGGGCAATACTCTTCCCCGATCGCCGCGCTCTGATTACGCAAATTCCCCTGTACGCCGCGCTTAAAATACACCTGCACGGCGAT
>CAIWTG010000056.1 GCA_903915565.1 uncultured Chloroflexota bacterium | reverse complement strand
TGACTGGAGTTCAGACGTGTGCCTTCCGATCTTTTTGTGATAATTCTGGGTTGAATTGAGACATCTATTTGATGTCCGGAAATCAAAATAGAAGTGAACTAGTACTAAAGTAGGCTGTGTAGATGGAAACACTTTTAGAAGCAATCAAAAAACAAACGTTAGAAACCATTAATACTGGTTTCGCCTTGGACAGCACTATCCAGGCTGTTGTTAAATTAGCCGGCATCCGCGACCCTTATACCGCCGACCACCAGCAGCGTGTTGGCATTTTAGCAGGCTTCATCGCTAAAGAAATCGGGCTTACCGATTGGCAGGCTAAAGGGATTTACGTGGCTGGTTTGCTGCATGATATCGGCAAAGCGGCGGTCCCGCTGGAGATTTTGAACAACCCCGGTAAGCTAAGCACCGGCGAGTTTGATGTTATTAAGACCCATTCTCAGGTCGGCTACGACCTCCTTAAAGAAATTGATTTCCCCTGGAGAGTCAACGAGGCAATTCTGCAGCACCATGAAAGGCTGGACGGCTCCGGCTATCCCCGGAAACTCACCGAATCTGACATTATCCTAGAAGCTAAAATTTTGGGTGTTACGGATGTTGTGGATGCAATGTGCTACTCCCGCTCTTACCGTCCCGCTCTCGGCCTCGAAGCTGCTTTAGCTGAAATCAGGTCGCAGCGCGGCACACGTTATGATGCTACCATCGTTGACACCTGCTTAGCGCTTATCGGCGAACAAGTGATGGATATTGAGAAAACAAAGTCGTTTGCCGCCGCCGCCGTTTAAAAGCGCTGTAAGACTTACTAACTATCCAGCCTCTGCTGCCTCATTCCTTTCCGTCCATTTCGTTATTTCAAAGATATTTTGCCGTGTTTTCCTCTCCTTTATCGTTTTTCTTCGTTTTAACTGGTACTTGACATTGTTTGTGGTATAATTAATTTTAGAGGCAAATATTATGTTTAATTGGAAGCGTTACAGCATTGTTTACGTCGTCTTACTGGTTGCGGCGGTGCTTTTATTTACCTTTCTGATGCCGAGCGGCACCTCGCCGGAACAAGTGCCTTTAAGCCAGGTAGTCACGATGTCGCACAACAATGAAATTCAAAAAATTACCGTTGACGGCGATTTGCTGACTATTGATACCGTCTCCGGCACCGAAGTCCAGGCGTATAAAGAAACCGGCACCAGTATCTATGATATCAAAGACCTTAATCTGACTAATGTTGTTGTTGATGTTAGTGGGTCGACGGGCATTAACTGGGGCTCGTTGATTCTTAACTTCCTGCCGTTCATTCTGATTATCTTTTTCCTCTGGTTTATCATGCGTCAGGCCCGCGGCGCCAATAATCAGGCGATGAGTTTCGGGCGCAGTCGGGCGAGGCTTTTCCCCGCCAATAAGACCGGCGTTACCTTCGCCGATGTCGCCGGCGCCGAAGAAGCCAAGCAGGACATGCAGGAAGTAGTTGAATTCCTTAAATCCAAAGACAAGTTTCAGTCGCTCGGCGCCCGTATCCCCAAGGGTGTTTTACTGGTAGGTCCCCCCGGGACGGGCAAAACATTGTTAGCTCGCGCTGTCGCCGGCGAAGCCGATGTTCCCTTCTTCTCCATCAGCGGCTCTGAATTCGTGGAAATGTTTGTCGGCGTTGGCGCCTCGCGCGTCCGCGACCTCTTTGACCAGGCTAAGAAGAACACGCCGTGTATTATATTTATTGATGAAATTGATGCTGTCGGCCGCCAGCGCGGTACCGGTCTCGGCGGCAGCCATGACGAAAGAGAACAGACCCTTAACCAGATTCTTGTGGAGATGGACGGCTTTGATACGAATACTAGTGTTATCGTTATCGCCGCCACCAACCGCCCCGATATCCTCGACCCCGCCCTCCTCCGCCCCGGCCGTTTCGACCGCCGTGTGATACTGGACCTGCCGGATATCGTTGGCCGTCTGGCTATTTTAAAAGTGCATACCACCGGCAAACCCCTGGATAAGGATGTTAACCTGGAAACGCTGGCTAAAGGCACCGTTGGTTTCAGCGGGGCTGACCTGGCTAACCTCGTTAACGAGGCGGCAATTATGGCTGCCCGGCTCAATAAAAAAGTTATTGGCAACAATGAGCTTGAAGAATCTATTGATAGGGTTATCGCCGGGCCGGAACGCAAGAGCCGCAAAATCAGCCAGAGAGAAAAAGAAATTACTGCCTATCACGAAGCCGGTCACGCTCTGGTCGGTAGGATGCTGCCCAATGCTGACCCCGTGCATAAAATTTCTATCGTTGCCCGCGGCATGATTGGCGGCTATACCAAGCAGTTGCCGGCTGAAGACCGCTACCTGCATACCCGCTCCTATATGAAGGATATGCTGGCTTACGCCCTCGGCGGCCGAGCGGCTGAAGAAGTTATTTTCAATGAAGTAACCGACGGCGCTAAGAGCGATATTGAGCGCGCTACCAAGCTGGCGCGTGCTATGGTTACCGACTACGGTATGAGTGATAAACTGGGCCCCCGGACTTTCGGACACAAGGAAGAGATGGTCTTCTTAGGGCGTGAAATTTCCGAGCAGCGTGATTACAGCGAGGAAGTCGCCCGGATGATTGATGAAGAAGTTATGCACATTATTAATGAAGCGCATAAAACTGCCCGTGATATTTTATCGAAAAACCGCAAGAAGCTGGAGCAGTTGGCGAAAGAACTGATTAATAAAGAGACGCTGGAAGGTAAAGACCTTGAGCGGATCTTCACTAACCTTGGTTTAGCCCAGCCCGCCGAGAAAATTACCAAGGCAAACGTTCCGGTGCCGGTCAAACCTGTTGCTGAAGGCCAGCCGGTTGTGTCGCCCAAAAAAGCTCCGGGGGTACCTCGGTTGGTGCCAAAGCAGACCCCCGCCACTGACTAATAAAGGATGATTGTCCGCTCATGGTGAGCTTGTCGAACCATGAGCGGTATTATTTAGAATCATGATTCACATTACCGATAAACCTATTTCACCGGAGCTCGTGGTCAACCAGGCCAAAACCCCCGAAAGCGGTTGTGTCGCCACCTACGTTGGACTTATCCGTGATAACTCCCGCGGCAAAGCCGTTCTTTCCGTCGAGTACGTTGATGCCGATGGCAAAGCCGCCGCAGGACTGGAAGATATCGCTCTAGAAATCAAACGCAAATACCCCGTGAATAATGTGGTTATCCATCACCGCATAGGTATTTTGAAAGTAGAGGATATCAATCTGGTAGTGGCGGTGGCGGCGGCACACCGCACGGAGGGCATTGCCGCAGTAGCTTATGCTGTCGACCTTTTTAAAGATAGATTAACCACCGCTAAAAAAGAAACCTACATCGACGGCACTATCTGGGAAGGTCATTAATAATCCTTGTCATTCCAGCGTAGGCTGGAATCTATTTATCGCCTTATAATCTTTTCGGGGTATTGACGTCTCCCCTTTGTAAGGGGAGAAAAGAGAGGGATTTATTCCCTTTCTCCACAC
>CAIWTG010000055.1 GCA_903915565.1 uncultured Chloroflexota bacterium | reverse complement strand
CCTTAACCCCCGTATCGTTATAATGGATGACGCCACCTCCAGTGTGGACATGGAAACCGAACATGAGATAAGGCAGGCTTTGAACTCCCTGCTGGCCGGGAGGACGACGTTTATTATTGCCCAGCGGCTGCGTTCCGTGCAGATGGCCAACCTCATTTTAGTGCTGGAGAACGGCCATATCGTGGAACGCGGTACCCACCGGGAACTAATCCGCCAGGGTGGCTATTATAACCGACTCTACAATCTGCAATTCCAGTATCAGGAAGGCTGGCAGGCTTCCGGCGAAGAAGAGGCGGAAGTAGCCGTGGAACAGCCGGAGGAAATTCAACCCCTGGCAGTGGCGGAAGCCCCCCCTGTTCCCCCCATGGGCAAGAGGCACACCCGCAGCAGCCTTAGTGATTCCGATGATATCGTTTTCGGTAAACCTTACGATTCCCGTATCGTGGGACGGATGGTGCATTATTTTACCCCCCACAAAGTTGCCGTTATCCTTACTATCCTGTCAACGCTCTTTTATACCGGCACGATTGTGGCTAGCCCTTACCTGGTCAGCCTGGCAATTAATAATTACATTGTGGTGGGTGATGCCTCCGGCTTAAATATTGCCATCCTGTTTTTCATCGGCAATGCCGTGTTCAATCTGGTGGCTTACTGGGGACAAATCAGGGCGGAGGCGCTTATCGGACAGGGTATTTTGCTCCGCCTGCGCCGGCAGGTTTTCAGTCATTTACAGCGCCTCTCCATCAGCTTTTTCGACCATAATGAGGCGGGGCGCATTATGTCCCGCGCCCAGGATGACGTTGGTGAGATGGGCGACTTTTTAGATTCCGGGGCTTTCTGGGTGGTGGGTGAGGTGGTCAGCCTTATCGCCATAGTCGTTGTCATGCTAACGATGAACCTTAATCTGGCGCTCATCGCGCTGGCGGTGGTGCCTTTTGATTTCTGGTTTATTTACTACTGGCAGAAAAAACTTCGCCAGACCTTTATCTACGCGCGGCAAAAGATATCAGCGGTCAACGCCTCGTTGCAGGAAAACATCACCGGCATTCGCCTTATCCAGAGCCTTTCCCGCGAGAAAATTAACGCCGAGCACTTCGACCGCGTTAACAAGGAAAACCTGGAGGCCAATCTTAAAGCGGCGCGCTATTCAACCATCGGTATGCCGGTGCTGGAAACCTTTGTCTCTGTCTCCACGGCGCTGATTATCGTCTTTGGCGGTTTGAACGTGATTGACGGCACACTGCTGGTCGGCACGCTGGTGGCTTTTACCCTCTATATCCAGCAGTTCTTCGACCCCCTGCGGACACTGCAAATGGAATATGCCCAACTGCAGCGCGCTATGGCTTCCGCCGCCCGTATCTTTGAGTTGGCCGACGTTAAACAAGACGTGACGGATAAACCCCAGGCCCTTAAACCTCCCCGCCTGGAGGGCCGGATTAGCTTTGAAAACGTTTCCTTCCGTTACGAGACGGGGCCGGAGGTTTTAAAGGATATCAATTTCAACGTCCTCCCCGGGGAGACTGCCGCTCTGGTAGGGCCTACCGGCGCCGGAAAAAGCACCATGATTAGCCTCCTGGCGCGCTTCTACGACGTTACCAATGGCAAAATACAGGTAGACGGTCATGACGTGCGGGATTTTGAGCAGGTTGCGTATCGCAGCCATCTGGGACTTGTCCTGCAAGACCCATTCCTC
This sequence comes from uncultured Chloroflexota bacterium, assembly GCA_903915565.1. GTDB lineage: Bacteria > Chloroflexota > Dehalococcoidia > Dehalococcoidales > RBG-16-60-22 > RBG-13-51-18. The sequence goes on along the minus strand of CAIWTG010000055.1, from coordinate 667 downwards.
TTCTCCGGCACGATTAGCGATAATATCCGTTATGGGAACGAAACCGCCACCGATTCGGACATCACCGGAGCCGCTAAAATCGTTGGCGCGCACGACTTTATTATGAAGCTGGAAAAAAGCTACGATACCTGGCTGCAGGAGCGCGGCCAGAACTTAAGCATGGGGCAGCGCCAGTTAATCAGTTTTGCCCGGGCGCTTTTGGCCAATCCTGCCATCCTGCTGTTGGATGAAGCCACCGCCAACATGGACTCTTATAGCGAACAGGTGCTCCAGGAGGCGCTTAAGAAACTGCTAAAAGGCCGGACAGCCGTCGTTATTGCGCACCGCCTCTCCACCATTAAAAACGCCGACCGCATTGCTGTGATTGACGGCGGTAAAATCGTTGAGGAAGGCAAGCACGCTGAACTACTGGCGCGCGGCGGCTTATACGCCCGCCTTTACGAGATGACCTATGCCGGGGCGATGCCGCGTGAAAAGTGATGCACTTGTAGTAATGCATACAGCTTGGTAAACTTAAAAATCATCTGTTTTGGAGGATTGAATCATGGAAGTCAGAACGATAAAAAACGGCAACAGCGGCATTACCACGAAGGTCTTTTTCAGCGACGAAAGCGGCTTTTCTGTGGCGTCGGTGATGTTACTGGGCAAGACCGATGCTGCCCTTATG
>CAIWTG010000054.1 GCA_903915565.1 uncultured Chloroflexota bacterium | reverse complement strand
TTATTCGGTTAACTGCCGGTTATATCTTTATTCTTCTGCTGACGTTGCGGTATGGGCAGTGCCGGCTGAAGCTCGTATTTTCTCTTCAATTTCGCTGGCAAGGTCGGGGTTTTCTCTGAGATACCCCTTGGCAGTCTCCCTGCCTTGCCCGAGGCGGGTGTCGCCGTAAGAGAAAAATGCGCCGGCTTTGGTGATGATGCCCATTTCGATACCGATATCGAGGATGTTGCCCTCCCGGCTGATGCCGTGGTCGAACATAATGTCGAATTCCGCACTGCGGAAGGGAGGCGCAACCTTATTCTTGACTACTTTAGCTTTAACCCGACTGCCTATCGCTTCGTTGCCTTGCTTGATGGTCTCGGCGCGCCTTAGTTCTATCCTTGTCGAGGCGTAGAACTTAAGCGCCCGGCCGCCTGTCGTTACTTCCGGATTGCCGAAGACGATGCCGACTTTTTCGCGGAGCTGGTTGATGAAGATTACTGCCGTGCCGGATTTCCCGATGGCGGCTGCCAGTTTCCTTAAAGCTTGCGACATCAGGCGGGCTTGCAGACCCATCTGCGGGTCGCCCATATCCCCCTCGATTTCCGCCCGGGGAACCAGGGCGGCGACGCTGTCAATGATGATGGCGTCGACGGCGCTGCTTCTGACCAGCGCTTCGCAGATTTCCAGGGCTTGCTCGCCGGTATCGGGCTGTGAAATCAGCAGGTCGCTAACGTTGACGCCGCAATGGGCGGCATAACCGGGGTCAAGCGCATGCTCGGCATCGATATAAGCGACAGTTCCTCCTCTTTTTTGCGCTTCGGCGATGATATGTTGAGCTAAAGTAGTTTTTCCCGACGATTCGGGACCGAATATTTCCGTGATACGTCCTCTCGGTATCCCTCCAATTCCAAGGGCGAGGTCTAGAGCCAGTGAACCGGTCGGAATGGCTTCAATCGGCATCATAGTGGCAGACTCCCCCAGTTTCATGATGGAGCCTTTGCCGAATCTTTTCTCTATTTGACCGATAGCCAATTCCAGTGCTTTTTCTTTTTCGGTGGTCATCCTTTACCTCACCCCGATAATAGCACAACTGTTTCATCAACACAAGTATTTTTAAAAGTATTATCAGCATTTACCGGAGTAGATACTAACCCCCTTTATCCCCCTCTCAAACCTGGTTATTTTTCAGGCTCAATCTTTTATTTGTTTGAAAGGGGGAAGTGAGTTTAGAGAGGGGGCGCAGCCCCCTCTCCTTTCCACTCCCCTCTCCAGCCAGAGAATCTTATAGTATTTTCTTAAGAAAGGCTGGAGAGGGGTCAGGGGTAAGGCATAAACTAAAAGCGAATTAAGAATTTGTTTTTGATATCACGTTATAACATGTTTATAATGCTGATAGAGCCCCAAATATCAATTATCATGCGAGGAGTTTAACGATATGAGCAGTCTTAGCGGTAAAGTCGCTTTAATTACGGGAGTCGCCAGCCAGAGGGGTATGGGACGAGCTGTTGCCAGACGCCTGGCCAAAGAGGGTGCCGACGTTGCGGTTTTGGACAAATTTGCCGCACCCAAGAGCATCTGGCCCGGCGAGGAAAACTGGGGCGGCCTTAAGGATGTTGTTAAAGAAATAGAGGCTTTGGGCCGGAAGGGCCTGATGCTGGTGGCAGACGTTGCCAGCGGCCAGGACGTAGATAATGCCGTGGCGGAGGTGGTTAAGAAACTGGGTAAGATAGATATTCTCGTGCACTGCGGCGGCATCCGCGGCGCAATGACGACGCCCGTCATGGAACTTAAAGAAAGCGAGTGGCGGGAGATTATTGATATTAATCTGACCGGCACTTTTTTTATTGCCAGAGCGGTAGCCAGGACGATGATTCCCAATGGGGAAGGCAAGAAAATCGTTCTCATCGGCTCCAAGGCGGCGACGCAGGGGTACGCCGGCAGCAGCGGCTACTGCGCTTCCAAGCACGGCGTCCTCGGGCTGGGCAGGACTTTAGCGCTGGAGCTGGCTAAGTATAAAATCAACGTCAACATTATTAACCCCGGCGGCTTTGAGACGAACTTAAGAGACAAAGCGATTATAGAGCGGGCAAAAGCCCAGGGCATCACTTTGGAAAAGGCTGTTGAAGAGGAATCGAAAAAAGTCGGTCCCGGTCCCAGCGTGCCTTTGGGACGGTTAGGCCGACCGGAAGAAATCGCCGACCTTGTCTTTTTCCTCGTATCCGACCAATCGGCTTACATTACCGGCAAGGCCATTGATATTGACGGCGGCGCCTAGGAGATGCCATGATAAACGTCTTGAGCGATGTTAAAAAACAGGGCAGGACTATCCTGACGGAGATTGAAGCCAAGCAGGTTATTAAAGCTGCCGGCATCAAGGTCGTGGAAACCCGCCTGGCGAAGAGTCAAAAGGAAGCTGTTGCCCTCTCGGAAGAAATTGGTTTTCCTATCGTCTTAAAAATCGCGTCGCCGGATATTATCCATAAGACCGACGCCGGCGGCGTTGAGACGGGACTCAATAATGCGGCGGAAGTGAAAAAAGCCTATACGGACATCATGGACTCCGTTAATAAGAAATTTCCCAAAGCCAACATCGAAGGCGTTTCGGTGCAGGCGATGGCACGGCCGGGCATTGAAATTATTATCGGCATGTCTAAAGACCCGCAGTTCGGGCCGGTCATCATGTTCGGGCTGGGGGGCATTTTCGTGGAGGTTCTAAAGGACGTTTCTTTCCGGCTGATACCTGTTGAGAAGCGGGACGCCGAGGCGATGATAAAAGAAATCAAAGGTTACGCCCTGCTTAACGGCTACCGCGGTCAGGAACCGGCTAACCCAGCGGCGCTAATCGACGTTATATTAAAGGTATCGGCCTTGGTGGAAAAAACGCCGGAAATCAAAGAACTCGACCTTAACCCGGTATTCGCTTATAAAGATTCCGCCATCGCCGTGGATGCACGCATTGTGCTGGAGGAGGCGTTATGAAACGAATACTTATTATCGTTGGACTAATCAGCATTTTACTTTTACCCTTAATATTGTTTGCTTGCGCCAGCAATGCTCAGGCCTCTTTGGGGCAGGAATTTACCTTGCCGGTGGGCAAAACGACGGAAATTATCGATGAATCACTGTCGATTAAGTTTATCGAGGTTACCGCCGACAGCCGCTGTCCCACCGGGGTGCAGTGCTTCTGGGCGGGCGAAGCCAAGTGTATGATGGAAATCACACTGAACGGCGCTGTCTCCGAAAAGACTTTCACGATATCCGCCAACAATACGCCGGGAACCTTTGACCAGTATAGCTTTGCTTTGAAGCTGGAGCCTTATCCCGAAGCCGGCAAAGATATCGCGCCTTGGGATTATCGGCTAATCATGACCGTTACCAAATAACGGACTATTTCTCTTTATATATCTTAATGACGCCCTGCTCTTCCAACTCGGCGATGTCTTTGGCTTTGTAACCCAGTTTCTGCAAGATTTCTGCGGTATGTTGCCCCAAAAGCGGCGGTGGACCCTGCGGCTTGCCCGGGGTTTTCTTTAGCTTGACGGGTAGGCCCAACATCTTTATCTCGCCGCGGGTGGGGTGGTTGGTCGCGTAAATCATGTCGTTGGCGGCTATTTGCGGGTTCGCGCAAATTTCTTCATAGGTCAGGCAGGGGTCGCAGCGCATTTTAGCGTCGCGGAAAATCTGCGCCCATTCCACGCGTGTCTTTTTGCTGAACGCCTCGTCCAGCAGGTTGCCGATTTCCTCGCGGTTTTTCTGACGGGTTTCGTCGGTGTTAAAGCGCGGGTCGCTAGCCAGATGCTCCACCCCGACGACTTTGCAGAAGGCGAGCCACATGGCGCCGGTGCCGAAGATGGTTAAAACGTCGCCGTCTTTAGCGCGGAAGGGTCCGAACGGCGGCGTCTGGTAACTCCTACCGGCTTTATAAGGCATGTTGCCGGTGGTCAAATATTCGGCAAAGCCGGAGAACTGTAAGTATAATGCCGCGTCCAGATTGTTAACGGTTAATGCCTGCCCTTTGCCCGTTCTCTCCCTCACGAAGAGCGCGGTCATTATCGCGTAAGCCACCAGTACTCCGCCCAAATGGTCGCAGGCGGGGAAGGGCATCATTTGCGGCGCGCCGCCCGGATATCCGATGACGCTGACCATGCCGGACATAGCCTGACTCCACATGTCGCCGCCGGCGCGGTGCGCCAC
>CAIWTG010000053.1 GCA_903915565.1 uncultured Chloroflexota bacterium | reverse complement strand
GTTCTGGTTTTGTGTGTGGTTTCATAGGTCACAATCTAACACAGAGGGGGTGAGACGCGCGGGGCTGGCCTTCTATCTTCACCGGAATGCCGTTTACAGTCTTCACCCTGATCGGGCAAGAGGCATAGCAGATACCACAACAGGTATCAAACCATTTTTCCTCCTTAACTGCGCTATTATCTTGATAGGGCATATTTTAACTCCTTTCCAAACGTATGTAATATCGGTTACTATTAGTATTTTTTAATATCAGCTCTTCAGGAATATTAGTTTCAGGAAAATTTTCACCTGATCTATCAAATATATACGTGTATTAGATGAAACTATACTTTTTACCAAATCGGATTATAGCATATCATCGTTATCAATACAAACACATAACGGTTTGTATTTGAAGCTGTGAATGTACTATATTAATTAGTATCTCAACTTAACTAACGGAGACATTGTTGGATACCGAGAAATGGGTAGAGAAAGCCAGGAAAGACTTCCCAGCGCTGCAGCAAAAACGCTACGGCAAACCCCCTATTTATTTCGATAACGCCTGTACCACTTTAGTGCCGCAGTCGGTCATTGACGCGATGAATGAGTACTACCAGGGCTTCCCAGGCTGCGCCGGCGCCAGAAGCCGCCATTGGTTCGCCCAAGAAGTTAACGACCGCATTGAGGGGAACGAGGAAAAAGGCATTGAAGGCTCCCGCCGGCTGATTCAAGAGTTCATTAACGCGAAGTCGGAAAAAGAAATCGTCTTTACGCAGAATACCAGCCACGCCATCAACATCATCGCCCTTGGTTTTAAGTTCAAACCCGGCGACGTTGTCCTCCTCACCGATAAAGAGCACAATTCCAACCTGCTGCCCTGGCTGCGACTCCAGAAAAAAGGCTTAATCAAAGTTGAACATATAGACACCAACGACAATGAAACATTCAACCTTGATGCCCTTAAGCAAAAACTGACCAACAACAAGGTTGCCCTGGTGAGTATGGCTTATACCTCCAATTTGACCGGCTACACGATTCCGGCCGAAGAAATCATCAAACTGGCTCATGCTCACGGCGCCAGGGTATTGCTGGACGCCGCGCAGACAATGTCCCACCGGAAAATTGACGTATATAAATTGGATGTAGACTTCCTGGCGTTTTCCATCCATAAAATGTGCGGGCCGCGGGGAGTGGGCGTTCTCTATGGCAAGCAGGCATACCTGGGTCAAGCCCTGCATGAAGAAGATGAAGCCGATGATGTCATCGCGCCGACTCTGCTGGGCGGTGGCACGGTGGGCGATACAACATATCAGAGTTATTCACTTTTAGAGCCGCCGGAACGCTTTGAAATCGGCATCCAGAATTATCCCGGGCAGATAGCGGCAGGAACCGCACTTAATTATCTATCCCAAATCGGCATGGAAAAAATATCTGGCCAGATGAACCAATTGAATGACTTCTTGACCAAAGAGCTGCTCAAACGTTATGGGGACACGAGGTGGTTCCACATTTTGGGTCCCAAGGATGCCCGCCAGCGGGGCGGTATCTTAACTTTTGATATCAAGCGACCTAACGCCGTGGGTATCGCTGAAGAATTGAGCGATAGAGGCAATATTATGATCAGGGACGGGGTCTTTTGCGTGCATTCTTATTTGAACTATAAATTCGGCGAGGGTTGGCTGCGGCCTAAATTGCCGTCGGAACACCGGATGACCTACCGCGTCTCGCTCTACTTTTATAATACAATCGAAGAGTGCCGGGTTTTCCTGGACATATTGCAGGCTATATTTGAAGAGCGCAGTTATATTTAGATAGAAGGATTGAGAATTAGTGGACGAACTGGTTGTGAAGTATTACCGCCGCTTGTGCCGCCAGGGCTTTGAGAATACCGGCGAAATAAAAAATCCGGATATCTTCCTCGACACCGTCGGCGAGAAGATAAGAATTTGCTCGCACGTCAGTCACGCCTACATGCACATCTATATCAAAATCAACGGCGGCATTATTGACGATATTAAATATCTATGCACCTGCGACCCCACCGCTAATGTGCTGGTTGAGCTGCTTTGTAATATATTAAAAGGAAAGACTACTCAAGAAGCGGAAGCCCTGACCGAAGCATCATTTGTTCAGGCATTAGGGGGCGGAGGCGACGAGTTCAAGAAAAAAGCCGCCGGTATGATTGAGCTGCTGCACCGTGGACTGACTCGCTATCAAACCAGTGGCAGTTAACCTCCAGCGTTATATTGTTGGTTGACAAACGGTATGAATAATGATATTTTTAGTGGAAATAGTGTATTAGTGACACTAATACAAGCATCCAGAGTCTTAATCAACAATATCAAAAAGGGGGACAATTAAGTGAAAACTATCACCCTGACCATTAACGGGAAAACCCAAAAAGTCGAAGCTAGTCCTGACCTGGTACTGCTGGACCTGCTGCGGGAGAAACTCGACCTCACCGGCACCAAGCAGTCCTGCGACCGCAAAGGGCAATGCGGCGCCTGCACGGTTGTCGTTGACGGCAAAGCTACACGCTCCTGCCTAAAAAAGGTGGTCGACCTGGAAGGCGCGGACGTTATTTCCGTGGAAGGGTTGGGCACGCCGGATAATCCCCACCTCATCCAGGAAGCCTTTGTGCTGGCCGG
>CAIWTG010000052.1 GCA_903915565.1 uncultured Chloroflexota bacterium | reverse complement strand
GCAGGAAGCAGCCAACAACACAGAGACTAAAAGAACAGCCAGTACTAAGAAAAGTATTTTTTTCATAGCTTTATTCCTTTAATATTATTTCCTGTTATCAAAGGCAAGTTATTTGACCCGGTCTTCGGCGGCCCGCCAGTTGATGTTCTTAAAGAACGCTGCAATATAGTCGGCGCGCTTGAGGCCGTAGTCAATCATGTAGGCGTGTTCAAAGACGTCCATGACGAGGATAGGTTCGGCGCCGGTGAGGTGACCTACGTCATGCTCATTAACCCACTGGTTAAACAGACGGCAGGACGGGACGTCGTAATAAAGCACCACCCACCCGATGCCCCGCATGGCACCGGTGGCGCGGAAGTCCTGTTCCCAGGTTTCATAGCTGCCAAAATTCGCTTCGATGAGTTTACCGAGAACGCCGGCTTTCACCAGGGGTTTTTTGTCGCCCAGGTTTTCAAAATATAACTCGTGCAGACGCATACCGTTGAACTCCCAACCAAAGCGCCGCTTAAGTTCGGCATATTCCGGGGTGGCGGTCTTACCTTCCTTGAGCATGGCCGTTAATGCGTCCGCCACTTTGTTGGTATTAGTCACATAGCCCTGATAAAGCGTGAAATGATTATTGAGGAGCGTATTGCTGAACCCCTCCATGCCGATGAGTTTGCTGTAATCCTTTGCTGTAAAAGCCATAATGTTCTCTCCTCCTATGATTATATTTTATCGAGGAACTGTTTAGACTGATATTCCCACTCTACCGCTTCAACATCAACCGAGCTGCCTTTTTTAGCCGTAGCAGCAGCTACTCTCACACTGCCCCCGCCGCCTTGAAGATAAGCGTTACATTTATCCTCCTCTTTCAGCTCTAATCCGTAACCCTTGGGGCCAAAGAAGTCGACGGCTTTTTTTATAACCTCTTGCGGTTTGAGTTTAGATTCTTTGGATACTTTAATCATGCAACTCCTTTTGAGTTATTATTTCAGGCCGGCTTGTTTGTGTTTGGCGGCAATAGTTTCCGCCAGGGTATCCAGCGCCTGGATATCGGCTTCCTTGGGATATCCTTTGATGATGACCGGCGGAATAATTTCCACCTTAAGGTTGGGAATCATGCCGGCAACTACTTCCACCGTTCTACCGCCCCAGCCGTAGGAACCGATAATGGAAGCAAACTTAACCTTAGGTTTGATGGCGTTGGCCAGGAAGGCGGCATAAGCCGCGGCGGGGTGCGGCCCGGTGAGGACGGTGGGCGTGCCGATAACGACCGTAGCGGCGTCTACCAAAGCACCAGCCAGTTTGCCGATGTCACTATCGGCGAGGTCAAACTGTTTGACGGTGACACCGAGGCGGGTTAGGGTTTCCACCAGTCGGGTGACCATGCGGCGAGTGCTGCCGTGCATGGAGACGTAGGGGATGACGACGATGTTGCCGGGTTCGTCAAAAGCCCAGGAACGGTAGGCGTTAATGATAAATTCCGGTTTATCGTGCATGGGTCCGTGGCTGGGGGCAATAATATTAAATTTATAATCCTTAATTTTGTCCAGATTTTTCTGAATCTGGAGGCGGAAGGGCATCATAATCTCCGCCCAGTAGCGCTTGGCAGCTTCGTATTCCACGCCGGCGTCGCGCACAAACATATCGGTGGTGGCAATATGCGACCCAAACAAGTCGCAGGGGAAGAGGACTTTGTCTTCCTGCAGGTAGGTCAACATAGTTTCCGGCCAGTGCACCCAGGGGGCATAGATAAACTCCAAAGTCCGGTCGCCCAGTGAAAGCGTTTCTTTATCTCCCACCACCTGGAACCTGTCTTCCGCCACCATAAAGCGGTCAATGAGGATGGGTTTACATTTATCGGAGCAGACGGCTTTGGCTTCCGGGTACTTTGCCAGCACCTCGCGGATGGAGCCGGAGTGGTCAGGCTCGGCGTGGTTGAAGATAACGTAATCAATCTTTTTAATGCCCAACTGGTCGAGGTTATTGAATAAAACATCCTTCATCGGGGGGTTAACGGTATCAATGAGGGCGGTTTTCTGGGTGCCTTTGATTAAGTAGGAATTATAACTGGTGCCGTCGGGGAGGGGGATAAGGGAATCGAACAGTCGCCTGTCCCAGTCAACAGCGCCGACGCAGTAAATATCCTTCTTAAGCTCTCTAGGTTTCATGCCGCCTCCTTTGATAGTGACATCCATTGAAACACTACATAGAAAATTATGCAATAGTCAAACTAATAAGAATAGGAGAAAAGTCACACGGGGGAAAAGGCTTTACCTGCCGTCCAAAATCCGTTAAAATAGAAGTGTCAGAACATCCTCACTGAAATGCCGAGAAATCGTAGATTAGCAGGCGTGAAAAATCTTGGATAAAAAAGTCCTCGACTGGTTGCTGGAAGGCCCGGCGTGGCTCAAGTACGCCGTAGAACTCCAGCTACTAGACAGACAGCCGGATGTTAAGCCGGCGCTCCAGGATGAATCCATCCAAAAAATCATCACCCGGCTCAAGAGCAAAGACGCCGGCATCCCCGCCATAAAAAACGGTTTGGTGCATTACACCGCCCTCGGCAAAGCCTACTGGGACCTGTTTATCCTGGCGGACATCGGGTTCACCATTAAAGAAACCGGGCTGGAAGCCGAGGCGCAGGAAATTTTGCGCTTTCAAAACAGCGACGGCACGTTTGTTATCCCGCCCAACGTTAAGGACAACTACTACTGCATGTCGGCAATACTGATAGCTTCGCTGACGAAGATGGGCTATCGCGACGAGCCGGGCGTAATTAAGTACGGGCGGGCGGCGATGGCCGACCAGATTCCGGGCAGCGGTTGGGACTGCTACGCCTATGATTACGGCCCCGGCTACTCCTGCCCGATGGACGACCTCAACGTTTTAATGCTGGTGGGGCAATATAAAGACTACCGGGAAAATCCCAAGTTGAACGGCGCCATCGACCACCTGCTGAAGCATTGGGAGACAGGCGATAACATCTACGGGTTCGGGGTGGGGTCGCGCTTTAGGAGCCTGCAATATCCGGCGGTAAAGTACGGCGTCCTGCGGGTGCTAGACGCGCTATCGCTTTTTCCTTATGCCATAAAACATAAGTCTTTTACAAGCATGCTGGATTTCGTCCACGCAAAAGTTAAAGACGGACGCTATTTTGCCGAGGCTGATGATATGGTCTATACTGATTTTGACTTCAGCCAGACGAAAGAGCCGAGCCGGTGGATAACGTTTTTAGTCGGGCGGATTGATAAGAGGGCGGAAGGGCAATAAAGGAGGCGAAAAAATTATGTTCCGCATTGAAGTTTCGGTAAAACAAGG
>CAIWTG010000051.1 GCA_903915565.1 uncultured Chloroflexota bacterium | reverse complement strand
TATAGCATTATCGACATGATATTTGTCGGTAATTACGTTGGTTTGGACGGTATTGCCGCCCTCTCCATCGTTTTCCCCATTCAGTCACTCACCTTCGGCATCGGCAACATGGTAGGCATCGGCGGCGGCTCGCTGGTCTCCCGCCTGATCGGTGGCCGCGACCAGAAATCGGCGGAAAAAGCCCTGGGAAACAGTATTTTCTTTGGCATAATATTTTCTATTATTTTAACCGCGCTTATTTTACCCACCCTCAGCTACTGGCTCAAACTGATAGGAGCGTCAGACCAGGTTTTACCGCTGGCAAGCTCATACTTAACCATCGTCTTCGCCGCTACTTTCATTAACGTTACCTACTCCATCCTGTTAATGATGGTGCGCGCCGAGGGTAACACCCGCGTCGCTATGATTGCCATGACTGTGCAGTCGCTGTTAAATATCGTCTTAGACGCAACATTCATCATAGGTTTAAGGATGGGTGTAAACGGTGCCGCTCTGGCTGCTGTAATTTCCCAGTTTGTTGCGTTGGCATTCCTGTTCAGCTATTACCTCGTCGGCGATAGCTATCTGAAAATCCGGTGGAGCAACCTTATGCCGGATAGAAAAATCGTTAAGGGGATTTTCGCCATCGGCGTGACGCAATTCGCCCAGACGGCTGCTATGACGATTTCAGCCATGTTCTTCATCAGGCAGGCCGTCAATTACGGCGGCGATGTCGCCCTGGGCGCTTTCGGCATCATCCAGCGTGTGATGATGTTCGCCTCAATGCCAAGCATGGTACTGGGACAGGCTATGCAGCCGATTTTGGGATTCAATTACGGCGCCAAGCGTTTTAAGATGGCTCTAAAATCCATTTACTTCGCCGCCGGGGCTACTCTAGCCTGCATCGTCGTCGCTTACCTTATCCTCATGATTTGGCCCGAACCGATTGTCCGGGTTTTTACCAGCGATGCTGTCTTGGTCAGCGAAACCGTCGTAGCGATGAGGTATATCTTCAGCATGCTGCCGTTCTTCAGCCTGTTCAACATAGGGCAGCTGGTCTTCCCATCCATCGGAAGGGTGTGGGAGTCTTTCTTAATCGCCATCACGCGTCCGGGGCTATTCCTGCTAGCTCTGGTACTGACACTGCCCCATTTCTTCCAGATGAAAGGCGTCTGGCTTTCCTTCCCCGGCTCTGATTTGTTAGGCTTCCTCCTGGTCGTGGCTTTGATCATTCCTCTGATAATTAAGTTTAAAAAAGCCTCCGCCGCCGATGTCTCTGTTCCAGGTGGACATTGAACAATTAAAAGGTTTATTATAGACTAACGCCCGCTAAATATTCGGGAAAACCTTATGAATAAATCTTTTGCAGATACTCTTAACTGGCTACTAGAGCCCGCCGACATCGGCGTGAGATACTTGGCGCTGCGCGACCTTGTTAAACCAGATACCAAAGAGCTCCAAACAGCCAAAAACAAAGCCCACCAGCAAGGACCCATCGCCGCTGTGCTGAAAAAAATGGATAAAGAGGGCTTTTGGGCGAAGCCGGGCGCGGGTTATAATCCCAAGTACTTCAGCACTGTGTGGTCGATTATTACATTAGCGCAGCTTGGCGCCTCGATAGACGCCGATAAACGTATCGTTACCGCCTGTGCTTACATCCTTGACCATAGCCTGACAAAACACGGACAGTTTTCTGCTAGCGGCACTCCTTCGGCAACACTGGACTGCCTGCAGGGCAACCTCTGCGCCTCGCTTTTAGATTTGGGTTGCCGGGATGCCCGCCTGGATAAAGCCTACGAGTGGATGGCGCGCAGCGTTACTGGCGAAGGCGTTGCCCCGAATACCGATAAAAACGCTCCTCTGCGTTATTACGCCGGTAAAAGCGGACCTGTTTTTGCCTGCAGCGGAACCTATAATAAACCCTGTGCTTGGGGTGCTGTGCCTGTATTGATTGCCTTCGGCAAACTTCCGAAAGAAAAACGAACGCCCCTAATCAACCGAGCTATCAAAACAGGAGTTGATTTTCTTTTCAGCCAAGACCCCGCCACCGGCGATTATCCCCGGGGCTTCCCACAAAGTCCAACCGGTAAACCCAGCGGCAACTGGTGGAAGTTCGGCTTTCCCGTCTTTTACGTGCAGGATATTTTGCACATCGCCGACGCCTTGGTACGATTGGGCTATGGTAAAGACCCCCGCTTATCGAATACCCTTAAATTAGTCCATGATAAGCAGGACACCCAGGGACGCTGGCTGATGGAATACGATTCTACCGGCAAAACCTGGGTCGACTTCGGTCCCAAAAAGCAGCCGAATAAATGGGTAACTCTACGCGCTTTACGTGTGCTTAATGCGGTGTAATAAAAAAGAAAGGCTTTTTCATGATTAGTTTACCCAAATTTTCACCCGAGTACTATCAAAAGTCCCTTAATATTTTAGAAACCTCCCTCAAAACTCTGGATGCCTATCGTTCGTGGCGGGCTTTTGACCCCGGCGACAGCCTTTCCATTGATGAGCGTTACGCCGCCCTGCCCACACTCACCAAGAACGATATCCGCCAGCACTTCCCCAAGGGATTGGTACCCGCGGATAAGGATGTTGACGCCGGTCTCGCCTCTGGCGAAATAACCTTCGCCAACACCAGCGGCTCCAGCGACGCTTTCCGCGTGACCAATATCTGGAATCAGCAATGGTGGGACGCCTCCGAAAGAGCCTCTTGGACCTATAACGCCCACGCGCAAAAGGTCACCACCGGCGACCACCCCGAAGCTATTTTAGTCAACGCCCTTAATGTCGGCATTGCCTCTAATGAAGTAGACCTCCCGATTGAAAAGCGGCGACTCGCTCGTTTCCTCTACCTCAATGAAAAAACCGACCCCACCAAATGGACCCCCGCTTTAATGGACCGGATGATTGCCGAATTAGATATTTTTAAGCCGGTGGTGCTGGAGGCCAATCCCTCTTTTTTAGCCAAGCTCTGCCGCTATATCTGGACGCAAAAGAAAAAGGTCTATCAGCCGGGTCTCATTACCCTGACCTATGAATTCCCCTCCCGACTCCACTTCCAGCAAATCAAGCGCGTTTTTACCTCACCCATTGCCAGCTCTTACGGCTCTACCGAAACCGGCTATGTCTTTATGCAGTGTGAGTCCGGCAAGTTCCACCAGAACGTTGATTTCTGCCGCGTCGACTTCCAGTTTTTGAGACCGGAACACGGCGGGCCGAATGTTGGCAAGATTCTGGTGACCACCTTTGATAATCCCTGGTATTATATGCTCCGCTTTGACGTCGGCGACTTTGCCCGTCTTGACCCCGAGCAGAAGTGCTCCTGCGGACGCGAAAGCGGCTTTATCGTCAGCGCTATGGAAGGGCGCTGGACCAACGTTACCCTCACTTGTGACGGCAAACTGGTTACCCTCCGCCGTGTTGACGACGCCATCACCGCTCTGGAAAACATTGATGAGTATCGTGTAGAACAGCCTTCACCCGGCGTCTATCACCTCTTCCTCGTCAGCCCACGCCAGGATAAAGAAAAATTGAGTCAGGAAGCCAAGCGAATTTTACAGGGTATCTATGGCGCTAAAGCGGATATTACCATCACCTACGCCGACTACCTCTCCCCCGAGGATTCCGGTAAATACTGCCTGGCGAAAACGCTTTTCCCCTTGAATATCGCCAACTATTTAGATATAAAATAATAATAGGATGAAAAAATGACCGATAAACTTAAACCAGTATTTCTCTTAGCCGGAGGCCGCCATAGTCGGGATAGCAAACCGGACGCTTTATTGCAGGCGGTTTTCCGTACCTTTGGTATTAAAAACCCAACCGTCGCTTACAGCGGCGCCGCCAGCGGTGACGACACCGGCTTTTTCGGTATGATTGCTAATGAACTAACTAATTCCGGTGCCGATAAAGTGGTCCACGCGGTTATTGCTTCGCCGGACGCCGACCTCAAAAAAGCCAGGACTATTTTGGAATCCGCCGATATCGTTTTCGTCAGCGGCGGCGATGTTGAAGCCGGCATGGATGTTCTACTGGAAAAGAACATGTTGGACTTTTTTAATAGTCTTTACCAGCAGGGCAAGCCATTTTTCGGCATCTCTGCCGGTTCTCTGATGCTGGCGGCTAAATGGGTGCGCTGGACTGACCCCAATGACGATAATTCCGCCGAACTTTTTAACTGCCTTAACTTCGCGCCCGTTATCTGTGACGCCCACGATGAGCAGGGCGGCTGGGAAGAACTGCAGGCGGCTTTAAAGCTGGAAAAAGAAGGTGTTAGGGGTTACGGACTGGCTGCCGGCTCGGGGATAAAGGTGACTGCCGACGGTAAAGTAAGTCTAGTGGGGGGCAACGTTTTCCAGTATATGCGGCGGGGCGATAAAGTCGTCTTAATTGAAGAAACACTCCCACCTATTGAGTGAAAAGTCTTGCCTGAATATTCGTCGGAATAGATGTGCCGGTTAACTGCCGACTTTCAGCGACACTATTGATAGGACAATAAAAATAACCGCCAGGACGATAGTCAACTGAAACAGGGTTTTTTCCACGCCGCGCTTGGTGCGGTAGACCGTGTCCGCCTGCCCGAAGATGCCGCCCAGACCGCCGCCCTTCACCTGTAACAGGGCAACTATCGTTAGCGACACTGCTATTACTATTTGCGCAATATATAAATAAATTACCATGCTAGTTTCTCCACCCTTACTTTATACTTCATCCAGCTTCCGCTTCAAAACCTCGTTGACTATCTGCGGATTAGCCCGTCCCTGGCTTGCTTTCATGACCTGCCCCACCAGGAACTTCAGGGCGGTCTCTTTCCCCGCCTTATAGTCGGCGACGGGCTGTACATTTGATTTTATCACTTCAGCCACTATTTTCTCAAGCTCGCCGGTATCGTTAATCTGGCTGACGCCGCGCTTACTGATGATTTCGGTAGCGCTCTGGCCGGACTTATACATCTCCTCCAGTACCGCTTTGGCCGTAACGGCGTTTATCTGCCCGTGCGAGCTGGATATCAGCGCTGTGAGTTTATCCGGGCTGACTTTTTTCTTAAATTCCCCGATATCGATATCCCCGGCGTTGAGGATGCGCGTTACTTCGCCCACCAGCCAGTTGCCGACCTCTTTCGGCGATACTTCCTTGCTTGCCTTCACGCCTTCTTCAAAATAGTCGGCCATCGTTTTGGAGCCGGTGAGCAGATTGGCGTCGTAAACCGGCAGGTCATACTCTTTCATGAATCTATCGCGGCGGGCTTCGGGCAGCTCCGGCAGCTTTTTACGCACCTCCTCCACCCACTCCCGTCCGATGGTTATCGGCGGCAGGTCAGGCTCCGGGAAGTAGCGGTAGTCGTGGGCGTATTCCTTGGTGCGCTGGGTGACGGTTTTACTTTCATTATCCACCCACCCCCGCGTTTCCTGTACCAGTTTCTTGCCCTCTCCTAAGGCTTTGCGCTGGCGTTTCGCTTCATATTCCATCGCCATGAAGACCGCTTTAAAACTGTTCAAGTTCTTCACTTCAACCTTTGGCCCGAGCTCTTGACTGCCCTCCGGCCGGATGCTGATGTTGGCGTCACAGCGGAAAGCCCCCTCCTCCATGTTACCGGTGGAAATGCCCAGGTACTGCAAAATGCTGTGCAGCTTGATGAGGTACTGGCGCGCTTCTTCCGCCGAACGCATGTCCGGCTCGCTGACGATTTCCATCAGCGGCAGGCCCGAACGATTGACGTCCACCAGGCTGTAATCCTCGCCGCCGGGTTCGGAGCGGTGCATCAGTCTGGCGACGTCTTCCTCCAGGTGGATGTGGTTGATGCCCAGTTTCCTGGTGACGCCGTCGACTTCAATCGTGACATAGCCCTTCTTACTGATGGGGGCATAAGCCTGGGAAATCTGGTAGCCTTTCATCAGGTCGGGGTAAGCGTAGTTCTTACGGTCGAACCTCGTAAAATCCGCTATCGGACAATTCAGCGCCAGCGCCGTCATCATCGTGAACTCTACCGCCTGCTTGTTGATGACGGGGAGGACACCGGGCATGCCCAGGCACACCGGACAAACGTGAGTGTTGGGCGGCGTGTTAGCGTAATCAGCGCTGCAGCTGCAGTACATCTTACTTTTGGTTAATAACTGGGCGTGTACTTCCAGCCCGATGACAGTTTCGTAATTCATCACAAAATCCAATAAAAAAGACATTTCAAGTATAGCGCAATAGGTGGAGACGGGCAAGAAATGGATAGCCCTTAATTCTCTGGATGTTTGACAGGAGCATGAAACTCAAGGTAATGTAATGGCGAAATCGTTCTTATAGTATTGTTAATTAAACACCATGAAAAGGAGTGCCGATCATTATGAATAAAAAAGTATTTACCGAAAAAGAACTTAAAGAAATGGGGACGCGGACGTTAGACCTCGTTCTTCAAACGATTGATTCCGGCAATAAAGAGAAGGCCAAAGAACTGGCGCAAAGGATGTACAAAGAGTTCAACTACCTCCATGACGGCTATATGTTCTGGGTGACCGGATTGCAGTCTTACATTTATCGTAACTATGGCATCAAGGCGTTGGAAGAGGCCGAGCGACAAGCTCACACGATAGAAGCTAAGGTTGTTTTTAAGCCGCCGGAGAAGACGGACTTCCGTTCACTGGTCGAAAACATGGCTAGCGGCTTGCGCGGCCACCTGCAGCCGATAACCATCATCGAAGACGATGAAAAAGTTACTCTTACGATGAAACCCTGCGGCTCGGGCGAGCGGCTGGTGCAGAAAGGCGGCTATGAAGTTGGCCTGGCTAGAGTGACCGAGTCCCACCCTATCACCTGGGGTATGCGGGACTTCCCTATTTATTGCGTCCACTGTCCGATAATGGAGATGCTCGATATCGAAAACACCGGCGACTTCAGGCTAACGCATATCGTGCACGAACCTTTATGCCAGGACTCCTGCCAATTCGTCTTCTATAAAAATCCCGGCGATATTCCGGAAGAGTTTTATCGGCGGATAGGCAAGCAGAAACCCGCGACCTCCTAAACAACACTACGCCGACTATGTTATAATTTTTACATCGGCTTGGGGCCGTAGTTCACTCGGGAGAACGTCGCGTTTGCATCGCGAAGGTAGGGGGTTCGAATCCCCCCGGCTCCACCATTTTCCCTCGTTTGTTTCTATACCACCAACGTTTTTTTTCTGATAATAGTACAAAGGAAGACAATACTAATTCAGCCAACCAGATAAACAAATATACAATGTGATGGGTAGTTGGGACATGATGGTAGTTGAAGTTTATATAATAGGTAAGATGTTAATGACTATTTTAACGCCAAGGGGTGTTGAATACATTTGAATAATTCTATTCTATTCCTTACACCCAGCTTCCTATAGACGTTTTTGATATGAGTATGTACGGTTAATTTGCTGATAAAAAGATTTTCGGCGATATCATCGTAGGACATATCTGCCAAGATGCAAAAAACGATTTCCACCTCTCGATGAGTCAGGTGGAATTTTGCCTGTAAAGCAGTTTGGGATGTGTTTTCGCTGGTTAAATCTGACAAATTAACCATGAATTGGGGTGTGGCGATTGTCTTATTGGTTTTCCAAATAAGCGAACACTCAATGCGGAACTTTTTCCCGTTCTTGGTGAAAATTACCCTTTCTTTAGGTAACCATTCAAGTTGTTCTTCAGTTTTTTGCATATTTAGTAATTCATAACAGTCGTTAATGACACAATGAGGGATGGGGAATTCACCTTTATTGAGATCGAAAGCGCCTGAGGACATACGATTGAATAGGTAGATACATATTTCCCGGGCTATCACATTAGAATAGACAGGTTGTAACTTGTCATCAAGTAAAATAAGCCCTTCATTATTGGCAGTCTCTCCAGCTAAAGATTGTTTTTCCAGATGGTTTATTTTTGAAATCCTGGAGATATTAGATATTGCCAGAGAGAGATGAGGCGACAGCATCTCACCCTTCATTATGTCGCTAATCTTAAAATCAGGCTGATTTCGTGGCCGCCATAAAGTAATCACACCTTTTAGACTACTCTTCCACCGCAATGGTAAAAATAACTCCCAGAATAAGTGTTGTGGTCTTATGAAATCGTTATACATATCTGATTTTTCCCAGTCTTTTTGGGATAGAGAATCCTGTATTTTCAGAACGGTTTTTGGCGAAGATAAAGCTGTTTTGAGTAAAGGCGACTGGTGAAAATATCCGTCCTTATATAACGCGGGATAATAGTTATCTTCTACAATGTTGCGGGAATCGTTTTTAAAAGACCGCGATTCATCGATATGGATATGCTGGGGATAGCCTTTAACTATGTGGAAAGTGGCACATTCTGAACGGAATATCTGCATCATCGAGGGACAGATAGTGCCAATAAAACTATCCATGTCCTCGCAGCAATTAGCGTGGTAAATTAGGTTTAAAATGTCCTGAGTGTTTTTT
>CAIWTG010000050.1 GCA_903915565.1 uncultured Chloroflexota bacterium | reverse complement strand
TACCTTGCACTTTTCCGCCTTCCGGATAATTCTCCTGATGTGACTTGACCAGAGTCCCATCCAGATTTTTTCCTCGAAAGGGGATTTCAGCTCCAGGATGAAACTGCACGGTAATTTGGTGGCGTTGTCATATCTTAGCCGGTAGCCGTTATCGATGATGGGTTTGATGGGATTAACGGATAAGTCAGCATCCGGTGGTACCGTTTCCGCTAAACGTGAACTGGAACACCCATCCGAATAATGCTCGTCCAGATATCGGATAAACATATCTGTTGCCTTGTATTTATCTTTTGGAGATATGTCTTTCTTGATTAAGGGACCTCCGCAATAGGTGCTGGATTCTAGCAACGAATATAACTTTTTTATCTTTTTAGTCGCTGAAAAAACACCGATTATCCCGTCCGGCTCTTCCTCGATTATGAGTTGTATTTCAAAATTGCCCTGTGCCTCCATGATATATTTCCAATTAAAGTAATTGCGGAAATGACCATGTTGAGAATCCACGAAAGCGTCCCAGGCTTTCTGGTCGTTAACTGTCGCGTTTCTAATTTTCATCATAATTAGCTGATAACATCAGCCATAAGTAGGGTTATTTCAATAAATTTCAAAAAACCGGGTATAGTTTCTATTATCAATACTTTCCAAGTATGCCCATTGTATAACTAATACTTTGCACCCGCAAGAGGGTTAACATGTAATTAAGGTAAAAGTGAATTTTGGATATAAAACAGGGGTAATAATTTGAACGTAAAGTATTAGTGAAAACGGCCGTCGCTAGATACAAAAACACTCTCAAAGGGTGTTCAAACACCTCACGTCGAGCATACCGGGATTACCCGTTCGTAAGGGGATTATCAGGGTTTTTAGCGGCCAGTGTCCCGTTAACGTTCAGATTATAGTCTGGCTGATTGTCCGCCGTCTTGCGCAAAAACCTGCCCGGAGATATAGCTGGAAGCGTCAGAAGCCAATAAAACCGCCAGCCCGGCCAGTTCGCTGGCTTCGGCCATGCGGCCCATCGGGATTTCTGCCTGGCAATATTGGTCAATGAATTTTTGCATCATTGCCGGGTCTGGCCTGGGTCCGGTTGTGGGATTATTCTGGCCGAGTTCGGATTTATGCATACCCGGGGCTATGCAGTTAACGCGGATGCCGTCTTTAGCGTATTCCATAGCGGCAATATTGGTTAGCAGGATGATGCCTGCTTTAGATGCCCCATAGGCTGCCGGCCCCACCTCCGGTACTTCGGCCCGTATGCCGGCGATGGATGAAATATTAATGACCGAGCCTTTCTTGTTCTTCACCATGTGTGCCAGGACGTGCTTTAAAGCTATAAAAGCGCCCGTCAGGTTGGTATCAATAACCACCCGCCATTCCTCGATGGGCGTTTCGTGAATTCTGGTCGGCATCCGGGCAATACCGGCATTATTGAAAAAGATGTCTATTTTACCCAGCTTGTTCACCGCTTCATCTACCATATTTTTTACTTCGTTTTCCTGAGTAACGTCGGCCTTGATGGCGATGGCGCGGTGGTTGTATTTGCTGATGATTTTAACCGTTTCCGCCAGCTTGGCTTCGTCGCGTCCCACGCAGGCTACATCCGCCCCGAACTGTGCCATCGCCTCGGCGAAAGCCCTGCCCAGACCGCGGCTGGCGCCGGTAATTAAGGCTACCTTTCCCGTGAGGTCGAAAATATTTTTGTCAGTCATCTTCTTGCTCCTTAAAAGAAATTTCTGGATTATTCTATCACTTTTCAGCTGTTTTTGGCATTTTCAGGTTTCGCGCCGTAAATGAGGCGACTAACGTTATACCCGCCCCCACGTACATCAGTGTGGCGTAGCTCCAGCCTTGAGACACGCCGCCCCCGATAAATGGCCCGAAGACGCCGGAGAGCGCATTGACCGAGTTCATCAGACCGGAGGTTGTGCCGTATTCCGGATGCCGCCGTAAAAGGTAACTCAACGCCCCGACGAACATGCTGGAATAAGCGAACGACAACACCAACTGAATCGGTATCAATTGCCAGTACCGGTTAGCCAGCCCGTAGGCAACAAAGACCCCCGCTGATATTAGTAAACCTATCTGGAACATTCGGGCGGGGTTAAATCGCTCCAAAATACGCATGAAAACAATTTGTCCCAACATGTTGGTTACTTCCACCAGCGCAATCCAAAGCTTGGTAGCGCCGATGCCTGCCTGATACAGCGGCCAGATTGCCCAGATGGCGTTGCCGCCCAATTGCCTTAAGAAAAATGCGAGGTATATCTTGTAGTCGGCTTTTATCAGATTAACCGGGAACACCGCAACTTTCATATGCGCGATGGTCTTTTCCACCAGGAGGAAGGAGACAAGGAAAGCGGCAAATGCCGTGATGCTGCTGACGATGAAGAGAGAAGTATAGTTGTTTAAAACTAACGCCATCAGTGCGCCGAGGAGCCATCCCAGTGCGCCGTAGGAGATAAAGCTGCCGATTTGCCGCTGGTTCTCGTAGGTGTAAGCCATAATGACTGATGAGTTGATGCCCAGCCCGAACCCGATGAACGCCCTTGCTGCCAACAGTGTCATAGGCGTCTGGGCGAGCAGCTGGGTCAGGTAAGACACTGCCGTCAGCCCCAGCCCGATGCGGATATAAGTCATCCGGCCGTGAATATCGGATAATCTGCCGAAAAGCAGGGATGATACCAGGAAAGCGATGCCGCTGGCCGCGGCAATGAGGCCTACCTCGAAGTTGGTTGCCCCTTTGTCATGGGCATACAGGGCGATGAATACGTTAGAAGTCTCTACAGCGCAGTTGGTAAGCAGGTTTATCACTGCCAGGCAAAGCGGGATGGTAGCCCAGGCGGGTGGTATGAAACGGCGCATACAACATTATAACGCGGGATTGGGCAGCAACGAAAGTATCTTTACTTTTTCTCACGGCGGTGGATTTCAAAAATGTTCTGTACGTCTTCGTCCGGGCAGGTTGCCCTAACAACGTCAGGGTCCTGCTGCCAGGGGAATGTCCCGCCGGTCTTTAACACCAGGGCGAACGGAAAAATTGCGTTGTAGGCAAATCCGCACATGCGTTGCGGCGGAGAGTAATCGAATGCCCATTCGTCCCCGATTTTTAAACCTGCGTGACATGGATGCTTATTGGCAACCAGTTTGATAACTACCTCGTACTCTTTCGCAGCCATGGTCTCTCTCCTGTTGAATATGGAGGATTTCCCCACGTTTGGGCGTCCAACTATTGCTATTTTAAATAGATTATTTTTTGCCATATGATGGGAGAAGCATTAAGACTAATTTATTTTTACATTTAAGCATATTTTTCTAAATAACGCTGTACTACAATAGAAAAAAGCGGCAAAGAGTACGATGGTAGCGCCGGAGGCCGTTCCCCAGTAATAAGAAACGATTAACCCCGCTATGCCGGATATGATGCTAATCACTAT
>CAIWTG010000049.1 GCA_903915565.1 uncultured Chloroflexota bacterium | reverse complement strand
GCGCCGCTTTTGGAATAGCGGACTATGGTTATGTGATGGAAAACGGGCACATCGTATTGAGCGGGCCCGCCGATAAACTCCGAGATAATGAAGACGTCAAAGAATTTTATCTGGGATTATCGACAATTGGAGTACAAAAGAACTTCCGTAATATCAAGCACTACCGACGTAGAAAGAGATGGCTTTCTTAAAGTTAGGGATAAACCGATGAATAATAAAGAAAGAACCGAAAACCACAGTGATACCTGGCCGAAATTATTGCGGTTTAATTACGAAAAATACGATGCTGAGCATAAAGCTATGCGTCAGAAGCTCTTTGGTATCTGGCATTCCTATTCCTGGGAGGAATATTACCTTAATACAAAATATCTGGCGCTCGGTTTGCTGGCTCTGGGTTTTAAAAAGGGCGCCAAGCTGCTGATTATCGGCGATAACGCTCCGGAGTGGTATTTTGCCGAGATGGCGGCGCAGTCCAACCATGGAGTCAGCGTGGGATTATATTCTGATTTGACACCGGCAGAAATCCAATACATCGCCGCTGATTCCGAGATTTCTTTCGCTATGGTTGAAGACCAGGAGCAGGTTGACAAACTGCTCGAAATTGAAAAAAACCTGCCGCTGCTTAAAAAAATTATCTTTTGGCGGTACAAGGGATTATCCCATTATAAAAATCCTGAAATAATCGGTTACCGTCAGGTGCTGGAGCTTGGGAAGAAATATGAAAATGACCATTTCGGTTTATTTGAAGAAAATATCGCCACCGGAAAGACCGATGATATCTGCTCGTTGGTCTATACTTCAGGTGCCACTGGAAAAAACCCCAAGGGGGCGATGCACTCATTTAAAACGATGAAATATGGTTCAGAATGTTATTTGAAACTCGACACTATATCCGAAAATGACAACATGGTATCCTACCTCCCTCCAGCCTGGATTACGGAACAATGGCTAGGCATCGGTTTTCATCTATTATCAGGCTGTATCACAAATTTCCCTGAAGGGGCGGAGACCCAACAACAGGATATCCGTGAAATCGGCCCGACGATGATTTTTTATAGTTCCCGTCTCTGGGAGCGACAGGCTAGTAGCGTTCAATCCAGGATTCAAGGCGCTGATATTTTTAAAAAATTTGTCTATCGTATTTTTATGCCTGTAGGCTACAAAATAGCCGACTTTAAGTTTAAAAAACAAAACCCCGGACTAATATGGAAAGTATTCTATGCTCTAGGTAACTTGCTGTTATTCGGGGCTATCCGTGATAGTCTCGGTTTAGTCAATGCCAGGATTTGTTATTCAGCGGGTTCTTCATTAAGCCCAGATATTATCAAATTCTATCATGCTTTAAACGTGCCGATAAAGAGCCTCTATGGTTCCACCGAGGGTGGTGCACTAACTGGCGCCAGTAACGAAGAAATACTACCTGATACTGTCGGCCCGTTTCACCCGGGTATAGAAGTAGCAATAACTAAAACTGGTGAAATTTCCAGCCGACATCCTGGAACATTCCTGGGATATTATAATAACCCGAAGGCCACCGCCGCTGTGTTGAAAAATGGCTGGTTTTATAGCGGCGATTGTGGTTACTTGACTGAAGAAGGCCATTTAGTGTTCGTCGACCGTCTTCAGGACATAGTCCGGCTCAAGTCCGGAGAAAAACTGGTTCCGCAAGATATCGAGAGCCGTCTGAAGTTTAGTCAATATGTTAAAGACGCCTGGGTTATGGCCGGGCCGAAAAACGAATATGTAACAGCGGTTATTATTATTGACAATGAAAGCGTCAGCCCGTGGGCTGATCGGCATAAAGTAACTTACACCACATTTAGTGACCTTACACAGAAAACTGAAGTATATAAACTGATGCAACAGGAAATCAGTAAAATCAATCAGAGCCTTCCGGCCGGCTGCCAGATTAAGAAATTCGTTAATTTACACAGAGAATTCGACCCGGATGAAGCTGAACTGACCAGGAATCGTAAACTGCGTCGGTCGTTCTTAGTGGAACGGTATCACCAGCTCATCGCGGCGATATATAGTGGACAGAACGAGGTGACTTTAGAAACCCAGGTAAAATACAGTGATGGCCGGATTGGTTCGGTTAAAAACAATATCAGCATCCAAAATATTGAGGGGGCTAAACGATGACTTTCTTTTTGCAACTAGTTATCACTGGCTTTGGTTTAGGCATGGTTTATGCCCTCATCGCCATTGGTTTTGTTATCATTCTCAAATGCTCTAAAGCTTTCAACATCGCTCAAGGTCAGTTTGTGATGATTGGCGGCTATCTTGGTTACACATTCCTGGTCAGCTTTCATCTACCGGTTTGGGCTGCTATTTTAGCCGCCATCGCCGTAGCCACTTTGATGGGCATGTTGATAGAGCGGCTAATGTTACGTCCGCTGGTTGGTCAATCGGTTCTGGCGATTATCATGATGACGATCGCCTTGGGAACGATATTGGATGGCATCGCGACCTTGGTTTGGGGTGGTGAATATAAGGCATATCATGGAGCATTACCGACGATAACCCTGAAGGTTGGGGATTTATCAATACCACCGGAAACATTGATAGGTATCATAGTCTCTATTATCGTCGTCGTGGCTCTGATGATGTTATTTCGCTACGCCAAAATCGGTCTGGCGATGCGAGCCACTGCTGAAGATGAAAAAGTGGTACAGAGTGCCGGTATCAAAGTAACGACGGTCTATACCATTTCTTGGATAATTGCCTGTGTGGTCGGAGTGGTCAGTGGCATCATTCTCGGTGGTGTGTCCGGTGTTATGGTCTCCATGTCTGAAGTCGGGATGAAAGCATTTGCCGTGGTGTTATTGGGCGGCATTGATTCGATCGGCGGTGCGATTTTTGCGGGCATCATTATTGGTATACTAGAAAATGTTGCCGCGGGCTACCTGGACCCTCTCTTACCATCTGGCGGCGGCTTGGCCAACGTTTTCCCATTTATCGTGATAATAATTGTGCTCATCTTTAAGCCACATGGTCTGTTTGGTTTGCGGAGGATAGAAAGGATTTAGTCATGAGCTTACCTAGTGGAATTTTCCAAGAGAGCTACGGCCAGGATATGGCCATCTTCCGAACCAAACTACAATGGTTTTTATTGTTAGCTTTCCTTGTTGTGCTCTTTACTGTGCCGTTATATGCCAGCGACAAAATTCTAACTGTCACCACCATGATAGGCATCAGCATAATCAGTGTACTCGGGTTGAATATCTTAACTGGTTATTGCGGGCAAATTTCACTTGGTCATGCCGGTTTTATGGCTGTTGGTGGCTATGTTTCTGCTATTCTTACCGCCAAGCTTGGTTTACCCTTCTTGGTAGCGTTGCCCTGCGCCGGTCTGGCAGCCGGATTAGTAGGTATCATTTTCGGTCTGCCGTCGTTGAAAATAAAGGGCTTCTACCTGATTATGGCGACGGTCGCTGCCCAGTTCATCGTCATCTGGTTGATTCTTCAATTCCGTGACGTTACCGGTGGGACAGACGGTATCTCCGTACCTCGACCGGATCTATTCGGTTATGTTATCCAAACTAAAGGCGCCTATTTCCTGCTGGTGATGATAATCGCTTGTCTGGGGACATTTTTTGCCAAGAATATCGTTAGAACCAGGGTAGGTCGGGCTTTCATCGCCATCCGCGATAATGACTTGGCAGCCGAGGTAATGGGCGTCAACCTGTTATCGTATAAATTACTGGCTTTCTTCATTGGCTGTGTTTATGCCGGTGTGGCTGGTTCGCTGCTGGTAAACTACTTCGCTTTTGCCGATACCAATATGTTCCCATTCGGTGATTCGGTCTGGTATCTGGCAATGCTGATTGTCGGCGGTATGGGTAGTACCACCGGGGCGATTTTCGGGGTTGTCTCCCTCAAATTATTAGATGAAGCTATGACTCTTGCGGGTCCGGCTTTAGCTGCCGCCTTCCCAGATATTGCTGCCCAGGCGGCGGCTTCGTTAAGTCTCATTATGCGCGGTGTGGTGATTGCTGTCTTCCTGATTTTTGAACCTAGGGGATTAATGCATCGCTGGGAACTGTTTAAAGCATATTTCCGGCGCTGGCCTTTCTCGGTTTAAATAATGAATAGACATGAAAGGAGGTGGCTGTATTAGGGAAAAGTGACTAATTTACCCTTATTCGGTAATACTTTCAATCTAAAAGGAGAGATAATGAAAAAAATTAATCCAATTACTGCTATCCTATGTGCCGTCATGCTGGTAGTTGTTTTAACACTTACTGCCTGCAGTGGCGGG
>CAIWTG010000048.1 GCA_903915565.1 uncultured Chloroflexota bacterium | reverse complement strand
GATAAGGTCGGAAGACGGGTTCTTCGAGGCCAGCCTCTGCGACCTGATAACCGCGTTCACGAAGGTCTTAAAGGATATACCGAAAGAGGCGTTCTACCAGGTCGTAAAAGATGAATTTACCGTATCGGAGAAGATACACGACATACTGCACCTGATAATCGAAAAGAATACGGTATTATTCACGGACCTCTTCAGGGCCGCGAAGAACAAGTTCGAAGTGGTGACAATATTCCTGGCGGTCCTGGAGCTTATACGCCTGAAAGAGATCGTCGCGATACAGGAGACGACGTTCGGCGAGATCAAGATAGAGCGGAACCCGGAAAATATCAAACCGATATCACTAAAGAACTCAATGACCTTAATGCGATGAGTTCTTCCGGCAATGATGAAGGTATGTCAGCCTTAATCAAGCAAGAAAATGCCACTTTACAGTCCAAACTGAACGAGCTGTCCGAAGCGTTAACACTGGCTTTATTACCCAAAGACCCGAATGACGAAAAAGATATTATCGTAGAAATCAGGGCGGGGACCGGTGGTGATGAAGCCGCAATATTCGCCGGTGACCTTTATCGAATGTACAGCCGTTATGCTCAAAGCCAAAACTGGAAAACTGAAGTATTAAGTATGAGTGAAGGCGGCGGCAAGGGCGGATTTAAAGAAATTATCTTTGAAGTGAGAGGAGGAAACGCCTACAGCCGTTTAAAATATGAAAGCGGCGTACACCGCGTTCAACGTGTGCCGGTCACCGAAACCTCCGGCCGGATTCATACTTCTACAGCGACGGTAGCCGTGCTGCCCAAGGCGGAAGAAGTAGATATTAACATTAACCCTGATGATTTGAGGATGGATATCTTTCACAGCGGCGGCGCTGGCGGCCAGAACGTAAATAAGGTTGCCTCTGCAATTCGTATTACATATCTACCAACAGGAATGATTGTCGTCTGCCAGGACGAACGCTCGCAGCTGCAAAACAAAATCAAAGCGATGTCTGTTTTGAGAACGCGTTTACTGGATATGGAACGACGTAAACAAGAAGAAGCCATCAGTTCAAAAAGGCGTTCACAGGTAGGCACCGGAGAACGCGCCGAAAAAATCCGCACCTATAATTATCCCCAGGACCGTATATCCGACCATCGCATTAATCTCTCGGTTCACAACCTGCCGAAGGTAATGGATGGCGACATCGATGGACTGATTGACGCCCTGGCATCGGCTGAACATGAAAAGCAACTAGAGGAACAACAGGTGTGAAGCGCAGCGAAGCGTTAGCCGAAGCGCGTAGACTACTGACGCATAAAAAAATCGAAGACGCCGCGCTGGAAGGCGAGATTCTGTTAAGACATGTTCTGGGGATAAGCCGCGCCAAGCTTTATGCTGAACTCGATAGCGAAATCAGCCAGCCTGACATTGAAAGGCTATTACAACTGGTAGAAAGACGCGTCAAAGGCGAACCCTCGGCTTATATCACTAGCATAAAAGAGTTTTACGGACTGGATTTTATCGTTAACCGTAGTGTTTTAATACCCCGTCCTGAAACGGAGATATTAGTAGAGCAGGCGATTAAGTTATGCCATGATTATCATTATGCTACAGTCGCCGATATTGGCACAGGGTGTGGAAATATAGCCATCAGCCTGGCGGCAAATATACCGGATATTAAGATTTATGCCACGGACATCTCTGCTGGAGCACTAGTTGTAGCCAGACAAAACTGTGAGAAACACGGTGTGGGAGATAGAATAACGTTTTTACAAGGGAATTTACTGGAACCTTTACCAGGACGTGTTGACGTTTTGATTGCCAATCTACCTTACGTTAACAGGACGGACATTCCTGAGCAGGGACCACTAAGCTTTGAGCCGAGAGAGGCACTAGATGGTGGGGAGAAGGGATTAGAAAAGATGTGGGATTTTTGCTGGAGTGCCAGTGGGAAAATAAAAAGAGGAGGATGCCTACTTTTAGAGATAGGCAAGAAACAGGCGCCTGCAGTAAGAATGGCATTGATGGCGAATTTTTTAGAAGGCTCAATTGAAGTACTTAAAGACCTAAATGGAATCGAACGCGTGATAAAACTGCGTTTGACATCGCTTTAGTGACAAAGATAAAATATTGCTGAATTCCCGCAGATTATTTAGGACTGAATATGAATATAATCGTTTGTGTAAAACAGGTCATCGATCCCGAAGCGCCGCCTGCAAGTTTCAAAATTGATGCAGCCACTAACAAGGCGGAAATGAAGGGGGCAGCGCCGGTTATTGACCCTTATGGCGAATACGCTGTAGAAGCAGCACTGAAACTCAAAGAAGCCAGGGGCGGGAAAATCACCATATTGACACTGGGCGTAAATCTATTACGCGAAGTAGTCAAAAAACCGCTGGCAATGGGCGCCGACGAACTCATCCTGCTGGAAGATGAGATTTTTACCAGCGGTGACAATGGTTCAATCGCCAATGCTCTGGCGCTGGCCATCAAGAAAAAGGGTGAATACGATCTGATTTTGTGCGGGCGTGAAGCATCGGATACCAATGCCGGGCAAACCGGCCCAGCCATCGCAGAACTACTTGGTATTCCATGTATTATCCTGGCTCGCAAGATAGAGCCCATCGACGATAAGATAAAAGTGGAAAGGGTTAATTCATTAGGTTACGACGTTATAGAATCGCCGCTACCGGCAGTAGTAACCGTCAGCAACGAAGTCGGTCAACCGCGTTATCCAACCATTAAAGGGATTATGGCGGCGAAAAAGATTGAACCGATTATCTGGAAAGCTGGCGATATCGGCTACGAAACCGGTATTTCCAACAAAACGAAATTACAAAAACTCTTCCAGCCGGTGCATGAAGCTAAATGCGAGTTCGCCGCTGGCGAGACACCGGAAGAAATGGCCGTAAATCTGGCGTTGAAACTTAGAGAAGCCAAGATAGTTTAGTCGAGGTAAATGTAGTGTCTGAATACAAGGGCGTTGCCGTATATTGTGAAGCTAAGAACGATAAAATTCTACCCATTGCGGCGGAGGGATTGGGCATTGGGAGAAAACTGGCTGAAAGCCTTGGGCAAGAATTAGCCGCCGTTATTATCGGTGATAAAGCTTTGGCGCAACAAGCTATCGCCGCCGGCGCGGATAAAGCTTATGTTATTGAAGATGCGCAACTGAAAGAATATCAGCCTGACGCCTATATCAGCGCATTAGAAAAAGCCATCAAACAAATACAGCCCCAAATAGTCATCCTGGGGCAAACGGACAGCGGACGCGAATTAGTGACGCGGCTGGCTTACCGTTTAAACACCGCGGCGACATTGGATTGTGTTGATTTGGCTATCGACACCGGGACAAAACGACTATTGCAAACTAAACCTGTTTATGGAGGTAATGCCCAGGCGGTAATAATAACCGAAACCGACCCTCAAATAGTCACGATACGGACTAAAGCATTCGCAGCTTTAACACCGGACGCTTCAAGAAAGGGTGAAGTAGTAAGTATTCCGGCTGGACTGGATTCTTCAATAATTAAGGCTAAAATTGTAAACAGAGTAGTCGAGGAGGTCGCTGGAATCAAGCTTGAGGATGCCAGGGTGGTGGTTGCCGGGGGTAGGGGAATTGGCAGCGCCGATGGTTTCAAACAGCTGGATGAGATGGCGAAACTTCTGAAAGGGGCCGTTGGGGCGAGTCGGCCGGCGTGCGACAATAACTGGATATCCGATACGGCGCAGGTTGGGCTAACCGGCAAAATCATCGCACCGGAGGTTTATATCGCGGTAGCTATTTCCGGTTCTAGCCAGCATATGAGCGGCTGTTCCGGCGCCAAGACGATTGTAGCCGTTAACAAAGACAAAGAGGCCAATATTTTCCGGCATGCGCGGTATGGTGTGGTTGGCGACTGGAAGAAAGTGCTGCCGGCATTTGTCCAGAAGCTTAAAGAATTATAACTTCTAAGTTAAAAAGAATGACGTCCCCGGTTTGGGGACGTCATTTAGTTTTCAGATAAGTTTATTAGTCGGCTAAACTTTTTCGACTTTTTCGGCTTGCTTTTGCGCCACCAGCTTTTGTGTGATATTGGCTGGAACTTCTTCGTAATGGTCGAATTCTACTAAATAAGTAGCCCGCCCCTGCGTCATTGACTTGAGGTCGATGCTATAACGCTGGACTTCCGCTAACGGGACCTGTGCCTCGATAACGTTAGTGCCGCCCTCAGGGTTCATCCCCATAACGCGCGCGCGTTTGGTATTAAGGTCGCCGATGATATCGCCGGTAAGGTCGTTAGGAACTGTGACCTTAAGATTCATAATCGGCTCGAGTAAAATGGGGTGACCTTCCGCCAGCCCTTTTTTGAATGCGCCGGCGCCGGCAATTTTAAAACATATTTCTGAAGAATCTACAGGATGGAAGCTGCCATCATAAAGAATTGCTTTAACGCCAATGACGGGGTAGCCGCATAAGCAGCCTTCTGTGTAAGCTTCGACGACGCCCTTTTCTACGGCGGGGATATAGTTGCGGGGTACCGAGCCGCCGACAACTCTTTCAGCAAATTCACAGGGGCCGCGGTCGGGCTTAGGCTCCAACTCAAGCAGCACATGGCCGTACTGTCCGTGGCCGCCGGACTGCTTTTTATGTTTATATTCGGCTTTAGCCGATGTTGTAATCGTTTCTCGATAGGCGACTTTGGGAACGGCAAGCTCAACGTTAACGCCAAACTTACGCTGCATTTTTTCCGCAGCCACCGAGAGGTGAGAATCACCCATACCGGAGAGAATTGTCTCGCCGGTGCCCAATTCACGATGGACTTTCAGGGTGGGGTCTTCTTCTGTTAAACGGGTTAATCCCGACCCCATTTTATCAATATCGATTTTAGTTTTGGGATAAACAGACATACGGAAAATGGGGGAGGGGAAAACAATGGGTGTCAGTTTTACTTGTTTATCCTGGGCACAAAGCGTATCGCCGGTAGCGGTGACGCTCAATTTTGCCACGGCACCAATATCGCCGGCGCGGATTTCCGTTACTGGTTCCTGGGTTTTGCCGCGCATTGAATATAGCTGGCCGATGCGCTCATTAGCGCTCTGGTTGGCATTGTATGCCTGCGAATTGCTGGTGATAAAGCCATTGTAAACACGTAAATATGTTAGTTTACCGACGTACGGGTCGGCAGTGGTCTTAAAAACCAGCGCCGCTAATGGAGCCGATTCAGATGCATCAATAGCGCCGCTGGCAGTGGCAACCTTTTGCTCTTTAGCCAGGGGGAGATAATCGAATATGGCGTCTAGTACCTTGTTTGCGGCGACATTCTGTAATGCCGAACCGGCCAAGATGGGAACGATTTTGCCGGAAATAACTCCCTGCCTTAAGGCTTTGGTTAGCTCTTCCATGGAAAGTTGTTCACCACCCAGGTATTTTTCAATTAGTTTGTCATCAACTTCAGCGATGGCTTCCACCAGCTTTTCGCGGTAGGAGTCAGCCTGAGCTTTAACAGCAGCGGGCACTTCAACTTCCTTGGTCGGCGTACCGGTGTAGGCTTTCATCGTCAGCAGGTCGACGACGCCCTGGAAGGTTTTTTGTGCGCCGATAGCTATCTGGATGGGATGGCAACGCGCGCCTAGTTTTGACTGGATTTCATTGACAACTTTAAAGAAATCGGCGTTTTCGCGGTCCATTTTATTGACATAGACGAGACGGGGCAGTTTGGCTTCTTCGCAATAGTTCCAGACCATTTCTGTACCAACTTCTACACCGGAGGCGGCACAGACGACGACAATAGCGCCTTCACTGATGCGCATACCGGCTTTAACCTCGCCAACAAAATCGGCATAGCCGGGGGCGTCAAGGATGTTTATCTTTCTTTCTTTCCAGGTCAAGGGCAAAATGGACAAGTTAATGCTGATGCGGCGTTTGGCTTCGTCGGGGTCATAATCCGACGTCGAATAGCCATCATCAACCTTACCCAGGCGGTTGATTACACCGGCGTCAAAAAGCATCGCCTCGGAGAGCGAAGTCTTACCGGCACCGCTGTGGGATAATAAAACAATGTTGTGGATATTCTCCAGTCCGTATTTGGGCATGAAATCACCTGCTCTCTAAAATCTTCCGACAACATTATACGCGCAGACGACCGAATACGGCAAGCTTGCGAACAGACGGTTATATTCCAGCAAACGCGTAACGAGCGCTAACCGAATTTATCCTTATAGGCAATCTCGGTTAATTCCTTACGCGGAGGCGCTTTACCCGGCCCTTCCGGGACGCCGACCGGGAAAAAGACAACCATGCGGTAGCCTTGAGGAACATTGAGCACTTTTTCGGCTTTGGCGGCGTCAAAAGCGCCGACAATTACCGTGCCCAATCCCTGACCGTGAGCCGCCAGCAGCATATTCTCTACCGCCAGGGCAGTATCAAACATAAAACAGTCGCCTTTATCGGTGGAATATTCAACTTTAGCGCCAGCCGGACCGTGCACCGCGCCCGCAATTCCAATCTGGGCGCAGACGGCGATAACCACCGGGGCAGTATTCACGGCGTTAAAGGCTGGGTTAAGTATCTCTCTATCCGGCAGTTTGACCTTCATCATCGTATCGGCTAATTGTGTTTTTACGTTGGTGTCACGCACGACAATGAAGCGCCAGCACTGTGTATTTGCCCAGGAAGGCGCCCAGCGGCCGGCTTCTAGTATGGCTTGTATCTGGTTATCGTCAACGGGGTCTGTCTTATAACGACGAATGCTCCTCCGGCTTTTGAGCGCGTCAAATAAATCCATGTATTTCTCCTTACTAACTAAATTTGTTTTTAATAATAACTTCGGACAGCTGTTTGCGCGGTGAGACCTGTCCTTTCTGGTCAGGAACACCTAAGGGTGTCATGGTAACGACAGTACAACCGGCGGGTACGCCAAGGATTTTTTCAACTTTGCCGATATTAAAACCGCCGACGATTACCGTACCAAGACCCAGGGCATGAGCCGCCAGCGAAAGGTTCTGCATTGCCAGAGCGATATCAAACATATACCAGTATTCGCCTTTATCATTTTGAGGTGTGCCGTCAACACCATAGCCGGCTTTGGTTTTCTCGGCACAAAAGACGATTAAGGCCGGCGCCTGTCTGATAGAACTGGCGGCGGCATTTTCCACCAATTCGTTATCGACAGTAATTTTGTTAAGCGTGTCGGCAATTTCCGACTTTATTCCGGGGTCGCGCACAATGACAAAGCGCCAGCACTGCTGGTTCCCCCAGGAAGGAGCCCAGTGGGCTGCCTCGAGGACTTTTTCTACGGTTTTATTATCTATGGGGTCAGGTTTGTACTGCCGGATACTGCGGCGATTTCTAATAGCTTCAAAAACGTCCATTTTCATCCTCCACTTTAAATATTCTTTTAGTTTTGCCAGGCTCCTTTGCCGATGAGAGAAACAAAACGGCAACCTCCTAGATTTTGCAGCTTGTTGCTGTCTTTCTGCTTCGTTATTTTGTAAAGCTCTTGCGAATGACGGGGACCTACCGGGATTATCATATGTCCTCCGATAGCTAATTGGTCAACAAGGTCTGAAGGAATGTCAGGCGCGGCGGCGGTGACGATAATGTCGTCATAAGGGGAATCTTTCTGCCAGCCTAAAGTTTTCTCGGCGGGGTGTATCTCGATGTTTTTATATCCGAGGCTTTCTAACGTTTTTCGGGCGGACTCTGCTAATGCGGGCACGCGTTCAACGGTAATAACTCTGGCGGCCAATTCGGCCAGGATAGCTGTCTGGTAACCGCTGCCGGTGCCAACTTCCAATACTTTTTCATGACCTTTGAGTTCCAGCGCTTCGGTCATCAGGGCGATAATATAAGGCTGTGAGATTGTTTGCTCCCACCCGATGGGTAGCGGACCATCTTCGTAAGCGAGGTGGCGGCTTTCGGGCGGCACGAATTGTTCCCGAGGTATACTCGCCATAGCGGCTATAACCCGTTTATCCCGTATCTCGGCGTCGAGTTGTCTGATTAAATCGGCTCTAGCCGCCTTGAAGTCCTTCATAGCAGCCGAAAAACAACTATCTTAGAAAAATGTATAACACAATAAGCGTAACGACGATGATACCGGTTAATATACCAATCATTCTTAAGTCTCTGCCAATAGATTCGAGGCGTAGCGATGCAGCGGCTATAGATGAAGACCTTTTTAGTACCGTTGCTTGTGGAGCGGGAAAGGCAACTGCAGGCCGGGACATTACTGGAGCAGCATTAGTGGTTGGCTGTGCAACGTTGGGAGTCGGTTGCATGGGTTGCATTGAGCCAGCATTAGGCTGTGTAAAGCCTGCATCCGTCTGCATCATGCCGGCATTCGCCGGTGTTTGCTGCAGTTGTTGATGTCTTTGCGCCCTTTTAAAGTGAGAATGCTTACCGTGTTTCGAGTGTTTGGACATCCGTTTACCTCCGGTATTATTTAACTATTTAGCCCTGGGATGAGACTTATCATAAGTGCGGCGGACCTGTTCGGTGGTGAGGTGTGTGTAAACTTGGGTGGTAGAAATATTGGCATGTCCCAGCAATTCCTGTACCGACCTCAAGTCAGCGCCGCCGCTTAACATGTGCGTAGCAAAGCTGTGCCTCAAAGTATGAGGGCTAATTTGAGAACTTAATCCGGCGGTCTTGGCGTATTCCTTTAGCTTTTGCCAGAAACCCTGCCGGGTAATCCTATCGCCACGGGCGTTAAGGAAGAGGGCCGTATCTTTTTTCCCATGTGCTAGTTTAGGACGGTCTTCATCAACATATTGCTTGACCGCGGTAGCGATTTTTTCGTACAGCGGGATAATCCGTTCCTTCCGTCCTTTACCGAAACACCGGACGAAGTAATTGCCTTCGGTATTCACATCG
>CAIWTG010000047.1 GCA_903915565.1 uncultured Chloroflexota bacterium | reverse complement strand
CCTCCATATTAATAGTATAATATATCACGTTATATCGGCAATATAATTGATGTAGCGGACTTTTTTTCATGAAGATAATTACGAGATTACTGGCTTTTGTGCGGGGCTACTGGTTTTTACTGGCGTTCGCCTTCGCAAGTCTAGTCGTCGCCACGCTGTTGGGTATTGCCATACCTAATTTACTGGGTGACGGCATCGATGCGGCGCTGGGCTCCGGCACACACGCATTTTTGTTTTTCCAGCTTGACAGCGCGCAGAGTGTTTTGTGGTGGGTGGCGGGGGCGATTATCATCGCCAGCATTATCAGGGGCATCTCCGGCTACCTGCAGCGCTACCTTAACGAACTGGTGGCGCAAAAAACCACCTATATGATGCGCAATGCCCTTTACGAACGCATCCAGCGCCTTAGTTTTGCTTTCCACGACAAAAGCCAAACCGGCCAGCTGATGAGCCGAGCCACGGTAGACATCGAGGCGGTGCGCATGTTCTTCGCCATGGGACTGCTGGGCCTGCTGCAGACGATAATCATGGTCATCTCCATAGCCGCGCTGTTACTCGTCATGGACTGGAGACTGGCATTAATGACGCTGGTCTTTGTGCTGCCGGTCATCTGGCTGGCTATCAACTTCGGGCGGACCATCAGGCCAATCTGGCTGAAGGTACAGGCCATTATGGGTGTGATGGGCACGACGCTGGAAGAAAACCTGGCCGGCATTAGCGTGGTCAAAGCGTTTTCCCACGAGAAAGAAGATAACCGCAAGTTTGGCGAACAGGCAATGGTGCTGGCCGACGAGCAGGTACATGCCGCCAAACTGATGGGGATTAATGCGCCGACGATGGCGTTTTTATTTACCGTACCAACGGCGGTTATCCTCTGGTACGGCGGCCACCAGGTGGCTGACGGCGTTATCACAATAGGACAGATTACACAGTTCATTCTTTACATCGGCATGCTGGTGATGCCCGTCCGCCGGCTGGGGATGCTGGTCAACCTTTATTCAAGGACAATATCCGCCGGACAACGCATACTGGAAATTCTGGATACGAAGAGTGAAGTTACGGAAAAGCCTAGCGCCATCGAGCTGGGGAGGGTAAAGGGTAGGGTGAGTTTCAAAGACGTCAGCTTCAGCTATAACAATATGGGCGCCGCGCTGAAAAACGTCAGCTTCGAGGTACAGCCGGGGCAGCTCGTGGCTTTAATAGGGCGTTCCGGCAGCGGCAAAAGCACCATCGCTAATTTGCTCGCCAGGTTTTATGACGTCACCTCCGGCAAAATTCTGGTGGACGGCGTGGATATCCGCGACGTAACCCTGGCATCGCTGCGCAAGAATGTGGCTACGGCACAACAGGACGTTTTCTTGTTTTCCGCCACCATTAAAGAAAATATCGCCTATGGCGCGGTGGACGCCAGCATGATTGAAATTGAAAAGGTAGCCAAGGCGGCGAACCTGCACGACTTTATCACGACGCTGCCGGAAAAATACGATACCTGGGTGGGGGAACGCGGCGATACGCTTTCCGGTGGTGAGAAGCAACGACTCTCCATCGCCCGCACGCTGCTGGTTAATCCCAGCATTTTAATATTAGACGATTCTACCGCCAGCGTGGACGCTTCGACGGAAAGACTAATCCGCCAGGCGCTGGATAAACTCATCAAGGGGCGGACAACTTTTATCATTACCCACCGCCTGCCCATCATCCAGAACGCCGACGTGATTTTAATGCTGCAGGACGGCGAGCTGGTGGAAAAAGGCACGCATAAAGAGCTGATGGCGCAGGGTGGGGTATATAAAGAGATATACGAATCACAGCTGATGCTGAATAAAGACGAGGACGAAGAATAGATGTTCCACGGCGGTGGTCCAGGCGGACCTTTTGGCGGACACGGCGACTTTGATTCCGAAGAAGTGCTGGGCAAGGTCTACGACAGCCGCGTTATCGGCAGGCTGCCGAAATACCTGGTGCCGGTCAAGGGCTGGATAAGCGTCGGGGCGGCCGGCATGCTGGTGCGTACGCTGGCGGCACTGGCGGCGCCATACCTCGTGGGCGTGGCGACCGACAGGATTCTGTCCGCCGATTTCAGCGGGCTGGGCATTGTCGTTATCCTTTTCGTGGTGGTGGCGCTGCTAACCTGGGGCGGGCAATATTTTGAAAACGTCTACCTGGCTAAGGCCGGTAACAAAGTAATTTATCATCTGCGGGCCGATATGTTCGACCACCTGCAGCGGCTCTCTTTAAGCTTCTTCGACGTCCACAAAGTGGGCAAACTAATGTCCCGCGTGCAGAACGACGTTTCACAAATCGAAGAGCTGGTTACCGAAGGCATATTGATGATGATTACCAGTTTATTAACACTGGTAGGTATTGCGGCTATTATGCTGACGATGAATCCCCGCCTGGCTTTAATTACGCTGGCGGTGATACCCTTAATGATTTTAATGACCATCATCTGGCAAAAGTACGCGCGGCGGGCATTCATCCAGGTGCGGCGAGCTATCGCGGTGGTCAACTCGCAGCTGCAGGAGGACATGAGCGGCGTGAGGGTTATCCAGAGCCTTTCGCGCGAGGAAGAGAACATGGAGCAGTTCGACCAGGTGAACCGGGCGCACTACGAAGCCAACGTGACGGCGGTTAAACTGGAATCGCTAATAATGCCGATGGTAATGATTTCTACGGGGGTGTCTTTCGCCATAGTAATCATCATGGGGGGGATGCAGGTGCTGGACGGCGCCATGACCGCAGGCATATTGATGAGCTTCCTGCTTTACGTCCAGCGGTTCTTCGACCCGGTGCTGGAGCTTTCGATGCAATACACCGAACTGCAGCGGGCAATGGCTTCCGGGGCGCGCATTTTTGAACTGCTGGATATAAAACCTGATATACAAGATAAGCCGGGCGCCATCGAGATGCCGACGGTTAAAGGCGAGATAGCTTTTAAAAATATGAGCTTTGGCTATGAAAAAAACAAAGATGTGCTGCACAACATCAACCTGACCGTTAAGCCGGGCGAGACGGTAGCCATCGTCGGGCAAACGGGGTCGGGCAAGAGCTCGCTGGTGAGTCTGACGGCGCGCTTTTACGAAGTAAACAAGGGAGCGGTGACGGTGGACGGCCATGACGTGCGCGATGTGACGCAGCAATCGTTAAGAAGGCAAATCGGCATCGTGCCGCAGGACCCCATCCTGTTTTCCGGCACGATTGAAGAAAATATAAAGTTCGGGCGGCTGGATGCCACCAAAGAACAAGTCATTGACGTATCGAAGATGGTGGGGGCGCATCAATTCATCAGCCGGCTGTCCAAGGGTTATGATACGCTGGTGGGACAACGAGGAGTGAACTTAAGCGCCGGTCAACGACAGCTGCTGTGTCTGGCGCGCGCCATACTCGCCGACCCACGCATTTTAATCCTCGATGAAGCGACATCGAGCGTAGATACGAATACAGAACGCATTATGCAGCGAGCTTTGAGGAAATTGACCAAGGGGCGCACCTGCCTGACTATTGCGCACCGTCTGTCCACCGTGACGAAAGCCGACCGCATTGTCGTGATGGAAAAGGGGAGGATTATTGAAGAGGGGAAGCACGAAGAGCTAATCGCGCGGCAGGGGTTATATTATAAAATGTACCAACAGCTCAATGCACCGGAACTAACGGGGGGATAAAATCCCTCTCTCTGTCTCCTCCTTCCGCTTTGCGAAGGACTGGCTCTTACAAAGGGGGAGAGGTAAATACCCCTAAATTATAATAAGGCATAAATGGATTCCCGCTTTCGCGGGAATGACGGGGCGGGAGGACTGGATTTCGGCTGGCGTTGACCTATATTTAAGTCGGTGGTACACTCCACATTAGATAAACAAAGGAGAATTTTATGGCTGAAAATAAGTCGCTCCCGTCTTATGAAGTGTTAAGTCCCTGGGCGGACGCCGACCCCATACCGTTAAAAGGACTGGCGCCGCGGCTGGATAAGCTGGACGGCAAGAAAATCGGGCTGCTGTGCAACAACAAACGCGCCGCGCCGCTTATCCTGGACGTGACGGAAAATCTGATTAAAGAAAAATTCCCCACTGCAACTATCGACAAGTTTTTCGCACAGTCGTTTTCCGTTTCATCTCTGGAGAAAAACAGGGAGCAGGAATTTAACGACTGGCTGCAGGGGGTGGATGCGGTTATCGCCGCTGTTGGCGACTGAGGGGCATGCACCAAGTACCTTGTGTACGACGCAATTTACATCGAGGCCCAGGGCAAGCCCACCGCCACCTACATCTTCGAGCATTTTCAGAATGACGCCATGTCCGCAGCATCCAGCAAAGGCATGCCGGTGGTCAGGGTGGTGCCGGAGACGATAGTATCCGAGTCAACAGTCCTGGAAGATATCCAAGTCGCAGTCAAAGCGGCATTCAATAAAGTTGTCGAGGTTTTAACAAAGCCGCTGACAGAAGAAGAAAAATCTCCAAAGCGCCGCGAGCCGGAAAACCCGCCACGCATTATCTTCAAGGGGACGCTAACGGAGGTCAACCAGTTCTTCTATCAACGCGGGTGGACGGATGGACTACCTGTTATCCCGCCGACCGAAGAAGCGGTAGCCGAAATGATGACGGGCACCGACCTGCCCACCGACCATATTGTAGAAAAGCTGGAGCCGCGCCTGGGCAAAGCCACCATTGAAAAAATAGCCATTAACGCGGTGATGGCGGGCTGTTTACCGACCTATATGCCGCTACTCATCACGGGGGTGCAGGCGCTAGCGTCAAACCCAGCCTGCGGTATGATGGCGGCCAGCACCGGTTCCTTCGCGCCTTTCTGGCTGGTCAACGGACCTATCGCTAAAGACATCAACGTACGCTCGACCTATGGCGCGTCCAGCCCGGGGGACATTGCTAACGCGTCCATCGGGCGGGCGATGAGTTTAATCACCAAAAACATCCGCGGCATCAGAAAGCAAGTCGAGGACATGGGCGTGCTGGGCAATCCGGGCAAATATTCCTGGGTGGTGGCGGAAAACGAAGAGAACAGCCCCTGGGAGTCTTTACACGTGGAGCGGGGCTTAAAGAAAGAAGACAGCGCGCTAACGCTGATGTTCCCGCAGTCCTACCAGCAGATGATGCCCTTCGGGACAGACGCCAAAGGCATACTGGCGACAGTGGTCGGCATCATTGTGCCGGCACGGATGGGGTCGTTCGCGGTATTACTTACGCCCACCAATGCTGCGTCGGTAGCTAAAGGCGGTTACAGTAAAAAACAAGCCAAAGAATACGTCATCAAAAACGCCGTGGTGCCGGAAGGGTATTATAAGAGGCTGGGGCTGGACGACAGCAAACCCTTCGACAAGGGCAACGTGGTCATTACCGGCGCGGGCAACAAAAGTGCGATTATCGTGCCGAGTCCACGCGACCCCGACCCGGTGCAGATATTCGTCGTGGGCGGGTTCGGGTCATGGATGGGAATATTGCAGGGCGGACCGCCGCCAGTCACGAAAAAGGTTGAGCTGCCGAAAAACTGGGCGCAACTGGTGAAAAAATACAAGAACATCGTGCCTAATTACGCAAGATATTAAGTTATTTGGGAATAGGGGGGCTGTAAAAACGCAGCCCCCATTCTTTTGACGGTAATGTTCAGAATTGACAGAACATATTGAAAGTATTATAATAGGGCAGAATAAAGATTGAGGTTAATAACATGAGCATTACTGATAACGAACGCAGTTTCCTTGAAGAGGTGGGGGTTGGCTTTGAGCAAACAGGGCTGCCGCGGATGGCCGGCCGGCTGTTTGGGTGGCTGGTTATTGCCGACCCTCCTTATCAGTCACCGGGAGAACTGGCGGAGGTATTACGCGCCAGCAAAGGCTCCATCAGCACGTCAGTCAGACTGCTAACGCAGATGGGATTTATCGAACGATACGTTATTCCCGGCTCGCGTCATGACCATTTCCGTTTAACCGAGGGCGCCATTAAAAAACTCATCAACCATGGGCTGGAGCAAGAAATAAAGATGTTCCAGAACCTTGCCGAACGGGGATTGGAGATGATGAAGGAAATTCCTGCGAAAAGAAAGGTGTGGCTGAAAGAAATGCAAAGCCGGTACACCTACCTGGAGAAAAACTTCCCGGCTTTGCTGGAAAAGTACGAACGCGAACGGGCTTAATGATACTTAAGTTTCAGATAGACCAGATATAGCGCGCTGGCCAGCGGCAAGATATTCATGTAAAGCACGTAGTTATCCGGCCTGGTAATACCATAAAGCATCAAGAAAAGCGATTGGGCGGAGACGAAATATAAGAAGGTTAGAGATATATCAGTCGTTTTTTTGGTGGTAAAACTCCGATAAACCTGTGGGAAAAAACGCACCGAGGTAAAAACCCCAGCGATTACTCCGAAGATTGTTGCGGCATCCATAAATATCTCCTTGCGAATGTTCATTGGGCCGAGTTGTGTTTATGATTAGTATATTCTTTTGGACACTATTCTAGCAATTTGTACGTAATAGTCGTTGAAATATTTAATGTGTTTAGTATTGACAAAACATATTGAACAGAGTATAATATAGGTAAAAATAAATATAGGAGGAAAAAGAAATGTACTGGATTTATATCGTGGTGGCGGCGGTGGCGTTCCTGCTTCTCATCTCGTTAAGGACGGTGAGGCC
This sequence comes from uncultured Chloroflexota bacterium, assembly GCA_903915565.1. GTDB lineage: Bacteria > Chloroflexota > Dehalococcoidia > Dehalococcoidales > RBG-16-60-22 > RBG-13-51-18. The sequence goes on along the minus strand of CAIWTG010000047.1, from coordinate 5,849 downwards.
TACCGAACGCGGCCTGGTGGAGAGGTTCGGCAAGTATGCCCGGTTTGCTCAACCCGGACTACACTTCATCCTACCCTTTGGCATTGAAAGGCTGGTCAAGGTGAATATCACCGAGATGATGGTAAGCTCGGAAAAACGCGAAATTATCACCGCTGATAGTCTTAACGCTTCAGTGGACTCCAACGTCTACTTCAAGGTGAAGACGGAGGAAGAGAATGTTAAAAAATCGGTCTACGGTGTCTTTAACTACCGTGAGCAGATTGTCGCCCTAGCTAAGACCACGCTGCGCAACATCATCGGCACGATGACGCTTAAGGAAGCCAACAGCGACCGCAATAAAATAAATAAGGAACTGTACGAGCAGCTGGCTAAAGAAACGGCGAACTGGGGCATTGAAATCGTCCGCACGGAGCTTAAAGAAATCGAGCCGCCGGCAGCAGTGCAGGAAGTGATGAACAGCGTCGTCGTCGCTAGTAATCAGAAAGTTGCGGCGCAGGACTTTGCGACCGCCACCGAGACCAAGGCGGACGGCGAAAGAAGGGCGGCAATTAAAGTCGCCGAGGGCGCCAGACAAGCGAATATTCTGCGGGCCGAGGGTGAAGCACAGGCCATCAAGCTGGTAAACGAGGCTGCCAACAAGTACTTTGTCGGTAACGCACAACTGCTCCGAAAACTGGAAGCAGTAGAAAAGTCCTTAACGAACAATTCAAAGGTAGTGCTGCCGGCCAGTCAGAGCCTGGTGAACGTAATCGGGGATTTAGCCTGTGTAACGACCAGCAAGAAAAAGGAAGAGTAAACAGGCTTAAGCGAAATAATGGAGAGGGGGGTTAACGCCCCCCTCTTTTTTTCTCCTTAGACCGGTGTGTTCCCTATCCGCCGCATGCCGACCCAATATACCAGACTGACAACGGCCATTCCGCCACCCACGATACCGAAAGTTGTTTGATAAGAGGAAGCGGTAATCAGCGCTCCAGCTACCATGGGACCGGTTGATTGACCAACGTCCATTATGCTGGAAAGTATTCCCAGGGCGCTCCCCCGGCCCTGCGCGCGCGATAAATCTGCCACCAAAGCCGAGGTGGAAGCTGTTACAGTAGCTAACCCCAGTCCGAAGATAGCTATTAGTAATGCGATTACAAAATAGTTGGAGGAGAGGATTAAAGTGGCGGTAGTAATTCCTCCGAGCGCCAGCCCGGTGGAAATTAACGGCACACGCCCATAACGGTCGGACAGACGCCCCATGATGGGTTTGGTAAAAGTAGCCGCCAGTATTTGAACGGTAAATAATAGACCTATTTCCCAGGCTGAGTAGCCGAGTTTTTCATTTAGATAGATTGGCACGAACGTTTCTAGACAACCAAACGCGAAGTACTGTGCGGCTTCGATACCGCTCGTAGCGAGAATTCCGCCATGTTTAAAAACAAAAGCGATTTCCTGCCCATACTTACCGCGCTGACGTTTAAAAGCCTCCCAGGCTGAACCGGAGGTATTGGAAGTCAATGGCAGGCGGATAGCCGCCAAGAGCGCCAAAACCCCGGCGACGCCGTCCGCCACATAGACCCAATGGAAATTATCGCCGAAAATAAGAATGCCACCTACAAACGGAGCGATGAATCGCCCTACCATTGTAGCGGATGAATACCATGCCATACGCTCGCCGCGGCCTTTTTCAAAGGTATCGGCTACTACTGCCATCGCTACCGGGCCCAGTATGGCCGTGGCTAAGCCATGATAGATACGCACCAGGACCAATTGCCAGGGCTGGGTAATTAGCAGGTATAAAAAAGGAGCGGTGGCAAACACAACGGCGGCTACCAATATCACACGGCGGCGACCGATAAGGTCGGAGAGAATGCCCGCAGGCAGGCTGACAACGATACCTACAACTGTTGACGCTGCTGCAATAAATCCCAGGGTGGACACGTCCACCCCCATGGAGCGGATGAACAGGGGTAATGCCGGATTTTTTGCCATGGTTGAGCTAAAGATAGCCAGCCCGCCCATGATGCATAACGTGATGAACGGTGAGACTTTTATTTTCCTCATTATTTCCTTGACTTGATTTTTAAGACGGATATATACTTGTGGATACCGATATATCGTCATTATTACATACTGGAGGCATGAATGGAAAGTCAAATTGGCTATTATGAAGAAACCGGAAAATACAGGGATAAGTTCGACCAGGAACTCCCTGTTATGGCCGCCTATACTACCTTCAGGAAGCAGGTATATAAAGATGGCGCACTTAGCCTAAAGACTAAGCGGCTTATCGCCCTGGCTTGCGGCTTTCAGGCGGGATGCACCCGCTGTATCCAGGGACAAACGAAAGATGCCATTACCGCCGGAGCAACCAAGCAGGAAGTCATGGAGGCTGTGGCTGTAGCTGTAGTTATGGGCGGCACAGCCGTCAGCGCCGAGACATGGCGGGTGATGAAAGTGTTTGAAGAATTAGGTGTAAAATAAAGACTCTTTTGGAGGCAAAATAATGAAATGGATTACCCGTTCACATGTACACGTTGACAGGGTCGCCTGTCCCTGGCTAATCAGTCGCTTCATTGATAATGAAGCCGAATTTCTTTTTGTACCCGCCAGCCAGGTAATGACTACGGCTAAGCAGACAAAAGCAATTTCCTTCGATTGTATGGGTAAGGCAAAACTGGACCATCATGATGGGCGTTGCTCTTTCGAGTCTATTATTACTGATTATGAGCTAAAAGACCCGGCGTTATTGCGGATGGCAAAGATAGTACACTCCGCTGATGTTGCTCCCGACATTGATAAAGACCCGATTGCGCGCGGACTGGAAGCGATTGCCGTTGGTTACAGCTTGCGCTATCCTAACGATGAAGAGAATCTAGCCAATCAGTTCGAGGTATATGATTCTTTATATGCCTGGTGTCGACTCCAAGTAGCTGGAAGTAAGTGAGCTGATTAGCCTGTCCCGGTTAGTTGCTTACATTGGTTAATATATTTCGACTTTTAAATGTTCGCGATTTAAACGATGTGAAATTCCAGCTGCTTTAGCGTTTCCGGCTTTACGACGTCCCAGCAGACCAGGCGGTACTGCGGGTCTCTAAAATCGTCAATGACTTCCCGGTAGGTGTTAAAGGTTTTGGGGCTTAATTCGTAGTTGCTGAAATACCGGAACTTCGCGGCCTCGTTAAAAACACAGACCGAGTGGCAATGATATAAAGAGGAAACCATGGCGGTGACAATTACGGGGTTGGCTGGGGCCGGCAGCGTTTTCAATAAAGCCGCCGCCAAAATGGCAAAGCCATCACAGTCATCCCTCTTTTTAGTCCAGACCCGCTGGGGATAGCTAACGCAGTCGAACCCCTCGGCGAGGCCATCCTGTTTCCAGGTCACCTCGATCAAGCGTCTCCGGACGTCCTCTATATTAGCAACCGCGGGGAGGGGATTTTTGAGAAAACCGCGCTCGAACATAAAGCGGCGGAACTTAGACCAGCCGTAACGAGGTCCGTGCAACCACCATTTATAGTAAGTGTCCTGCAGCCACATATTCATACCTCCATCGTATGGGTTATTTGATTATACTCCGGAGGCGAAAGATGTCAAGTGGAGGGGCTTTAGCACTAGGAAAAAGGGGAGGGGATTTACGCCCCTCCTTTTCTTTTTAGTCTGGTGTGTTGCCAATGCGGCTGTAGCTGCCGGAAAGAGCGATATCAATGAAGAGCAGGGGTTTATTTATCTTAGCAAAAACCACGGGGACATGATGGGTCCCGGCGGGTATGTATACGGAAGTGGGCTCCTTGATAACGTATTTTTCGCCCTTAATGGTTACGTGGACTTCAGCATCGAAGTCGCGGGCGTCTTTAGGGTTGGCGGAGAAAAAATTGAGGTACTGTGGAAATTCGTGCACATGCGGCTGGCTAATCATGACATGGGCTTTAGTGACGTAATTCGTGTCCATGGTCATGTAACCGCCGCCCCACTTATCCCCGAGGTGGCGCGTGCCCGAGACGCTTTCATTCGGGTTTTTAGCGTCTTTCCAGAATAAGTCCGTCGCGAAGAGTTTGTCGAATTTCATGTGTTCTGCTAGCCTTTCTTTTTTATATGTTACTTAATTATACTCCGGCAAGGGAGGATATCAAGCATAAGAGCTACAGCGCTTGACATGTCATGGAATAGCATGTTAATGTTTACAAAGTAGATTAATTAAGTCAACAATGCATACTGGTGAGGTGAGATGATGAATTTATTATGGACAATGCGTCGCCCGTAAGGGCTTAACTGAAATAAAAAACTGACTGAAAGGCGATGCATTAATGAAAACAATTGCAGAAATAAATGAAAAGATAAAAAAGGGCCAGGCCGTTGTAGCGACAGCTGAAGAGATTATAGATATCGTAAAAGACAAAGGGGTGGCGAAGGCGGCGAACGAGGTGGATGTGGTGACGACCGGGACCTTCGGGCCGATGTGCTCCTCCGGTGCGTACTTCAACGTGGGGCACACCAAGCCGCGCATAAAAATCGGCGGGGGGCGGGCATACCTTAATGACGTACCGGTTTATACCGGTTTTGCGGCGGTGGACATCTACGTCGGATGCACAGCTTTACCTGATGATGACCCGCGCAACCACACGCATCCCGGCGAGTTCAGGTACGGCGGTGGACACGTTATCGAGGAGCTAGTGAGCGGCAGGGATGTGAGATTAGTCGCTGCAGCCTACGGCACGGACTGTTATCCTAAAAAGAAATTGGAGACTTTAATCAATCTCAAAGAGATGAACGAAGCAGTGTTATTCAATCCACGCAACGCGTACCAGAACTACAATGTCGCGGTAAATCTAGGGAGCAAAACAATTTATACGTACATGGGTGTTCTAAAGCCCAATCTGGGCAACGCTAATTATTGCAGCGCGGGGCAACTCTCGCCGCTGTTGAACGATCCGTTGTATAAAACCATCGGCATCGGGACGAGGATATTCCTGGGTGGGGGGATAGGCTATGTCGCCTGGCAGGGAACGCAGCATAATCCGAGCGCGCCGAGGGGCGAAAACGGAGTACCGCGTAAACCGGCCGGCACGCTGGCAGTAATTGGCGATCTCAAACAGATGAAGTCGGCGTGGCTGAGGGGCATCAGCATGCAGGGCTACGGCGCCAGTATGATTGTAGGTATCGGGGTGCCGATACCGATATTCTCCGAGGAAATACTCAAATACACCGCGGTTACAGACGCGGATATCTTCGCTCCCATAGTAGACTACTCCGAAGCGTATCCACAACGCAGACCGGACACACTGGGGGAGGTAAGCTACGCCCAGCTAAAGACTGGTTCGATAGAGGTGAAGGGGAAAAAGGTCCCTACGTCGTCGCTTTCCAGTTATCCCAAGGCGGCGGAAATAGCCAACACACTTAAGGACTGGATAAAAAGAGGCGAGTTTACGCTAACCGAGCCGGTAACTCCTTTAGCCGGCGTGGAGGCGGGAATAGCCATCAAGAGCCTGGAAGAACGGCAAATAGAAGCGATTAAGTAATAGAAAAATAATCCGGGGCGGGGGAAAAACCCCGCTCCGGCGGGGCGTGATTGAAGGAGGAAAATGACAAGAATATATCTCGATTATGCAGCAACAACGCCGGTGCACCCGGACGTGCTGAAAGTGATGCTGCCGTACTTTTCCGAAAATTTCGGAAATCCCTCAAGCATTCATTCTTTCGGGCAGGAAGCTAAGGAAGCTGTTGTAAAAGCCAGGAGCCAGGTCGCCAACTTAATCGGCGCCAACGCCGAAGAGATAGTCTTTACCAGCGGCGGTACGGAAGCAGACAATTATGCTCTGCACGGCGTTTACGTGGCTAACATGGCCAAAGGCAACCATATTATTACT
>CAIWTG010000046.1 GCA_903915565.1 uncultured Chloroflexota bacterium | reverse complement strand
TTTAGGTATTGGGATGAAAGTGCCACTTGTTTTCCGTGCTTTAGATTTATCGTTTGCCATGTTCCTCCTTTATTTTAAGTTTTGTGAACTAAATATTATTAGGAAAATAACTCCAATTATAAATAAAACCATTGAAGATCGGTTCAGCCATTTTGTAAAATTGGCTAATCTTTCCCTGATTTTACTTTTATCAGTTTTCCCTGTTTCAAATTCTTTATCAAGTATTTCAATTTCCTTCGAACTAGCTTCTTGACCACACAGAAATGAGAGTAGCGTTGAAAGAATACTTACGCCAAATGCTACCCATGAGGATACAAGACACCATTTAGTATCACTAATAATATTTCCTTTAGTTACATTCTCAATAAACAACAATGAAAGTCCAAAAGTGCCAGCTGCAAGAGTTAAAATATATTTATCATAACTTCGAGAGGCTTCTCTTCCTAAATCTATTAGGAAATTCCTCCTTCTTTTATAAAGTTCGTAATTTTCTTTTGTCTCTTCGTCCACCATCTATACCTCCAACAGAGTATTAGTCTGTTATGTAATTCTAGTATCAATATTCCAATCTTTCAATACCCCAAAGGGGAATAGCCTGCGGAGAGGAGGCAAGGGGGTGTGGCATAAATGGATTCCCGATCGGGTCGGGAATGACGGTTCTTTGACTCCCTTCCCTTAAAAGAATAAACTTAAAGCGAAAGAAACGCTTGACAAAATACACGGTAGCGTGTAAGATTGAAATATAAATGCCCATCAAAATCCTCGATAAAGAAACTATCAACCAGATAGCCGCCGGCGAAGTCGTCGAAAGACCGTCGTCGGTGGTCAAAGAGCTGGTGGAAAACGCCCTCGACGCAGGGTCGAGTCAAATCGGGGTGGAAATAAGGGGCGGGGGCATCGCGCTGATTAAAGTCACCGACAACGGCGTCGGCATCCCCTCGAGCGAAGTCGAACTAGCCTTTGAGCGCCACGCCACCAGCAAAATAAAAACCTCGCACGACCTCCAGAGCATCGGGAGCTTGGGCTTCCGCGGCGAGGCGCTGCCCAGCATTGCTGCGGTCGCCGACGTCGAAGTCGTCACGTCCGCCGACGGGGAAAAGTCGGGCACCTACCTATTACTGGAAGGCGGAGCGGTCGCGAAAAAAGTCGGACAGGCCCGTACCCGGGGCACCACCTTCACCGTCAGAAATCTCTTCAAACGCGTGCCGGCCCGACTCAAATTCTTAAAGTCGCAAAACACCGAGTCGAGTCACGTGGCGAACGTCGTCAGCCAGTACGCCCTCGCTTATCCGGAAGTCGCTTTCAGCTTAATTATCGACGGCAAAGAGAACCTAAAAACGTCGGGCCAGGGCAAGTTGCTCGACGCCATTATCGACGTCTACGGCGTCGCCACCGCCGGCAAAATGCTGTCGGTGGACAGCTCGCAGCAGAGCTGGACGTCGGACCAGGGCGCTTTAGATATTCACGTCGCTGGCATGGTCGGGGCGCCCGAATTAGGCAAGTCGGGGCGGGGCTACCTAAGCTTTTTCGTCAACCGCCGCTGGGTGAACAGTCGCATCCTCTCCTACGCCGTCGAAGAAGCCTACAGCGGACTCCTCATGACCGGGAGGCACCCGGTCGCCATCATAGATATAAACCTCCTGCCCGACGCGGTCGACGTCAACATCCATCCCGCCAAGAGCGAGGTGAAGTTCCGCAGCGAGGGGGAGGTCTTCCGGACGGTCCAGAAAGCGGTGCGGCAGGCCCTGACGGCACAGATGCCAGTGCCCCGAATTGACGACGTCACTGCGCCGTATAAAGCCATGCCGAACTATCGACTGGAACAGCTGTGGAAAGAGTCGGCAAGTCCAGCCTCACACACACCCTCGACGGAAAGCCAGTCGCCGCTCACCGCCAGCCTGCCGGTATTACGAGTCGTCGGACAGGTACTCAATTGTTACATCGTCGCCGAGGGACCGGACGGACTGTACGTCATCGACCAGCATGCCGCCCACGAGCGAATTCGGTATGACAAAGTCCTAAAGCAGCGGGAGCAAAAGCAACCGGAGGTGCAGGGACTTTTAGAACCGGCGACCTTCGACGTCACGCCACGGCAGGACGCGATTATGCGGTCGTGTCAGGAAGCCCTGGCCGGCTTCGGTTTTACGTTAGAATCTTTTGGCGAGCGGACGTATTTAGTCCGCACCGTGCCCGCAATGTCGGTCAACGACTGGTCGGGTATGCTCAAGGAACTGCTCGACGAATTATCGGGCGAGGAGCGGGGTAAATGGGAGGAGAAAATGGTGGCGTCGATTGCCTGTCACGGGGCAATCAAGGCGGGGCAAGGCTTAAGCGACGACGAGATGCGGTCGCTGGTGCGGCAGCTGGAGCAGACAGCGAATCCATGGACCTGCCCGCACGGACGTCCGACCATCATCAAGTTAAGCGCGGCGCATTTGGAGCGGGGGTTCGGGCGGACGGGCTAAAGTACTTCTCCTTCTCCCCTCGCGTGTATCTCGTCCCAGCGCACCATACCATCCTCAACGAGCTGGCGGATTTTGCGTTGCACGGACGTCAGTTGGGAATTGCCCGTCTTAATCTCCAGAATAACGATTTCCTGCGGGTCGCCATGGGCTAAACCGGGGAAAACCACCATGTCGATGGGGCTGCCGATAAAACGCACTTCGGTCGGGTCGTAAGTAAAGTCGGGGAAAAAGGGCACCATTTGCTCGGTGAACCGGCCGCCCAGAGCGGCGCGACTCCGCGCTATAGCGTCCTGGCGGGCTTTATCCAGCTCGTCGCGCAGGCGCTTTTCATAGACGGCGCGGATGATGAAGACGGCAAAGATAATAGCCAGAATGGCCACAACAATGACGATGGCGATAATACCGGCGGTATCCATAAACGGCCTCCTCGAAAATACGTCAGAGGGGAAAAGGGGTGGGGAATCTACTAAGCCTTGGCGTTGCTGCTGCCAGGCTTGACCAGGGGGATACCCTGTTTACAGAGGGGACAACTAGCGGGTTCGTAAGCGATAACGTCGGTGCGGTGGCAGGCAAAGAACGGGACGCCCAGGTCGGGCTCCTGGGAGGAACGGAGAACGAGCACGCCGACGCCAACGACAACGCCGCCCAGTTTTTTAACGGCAGCAATAACGTCGCTGACCGACCCGCCGAGCGTCATAACGTCGTCAACGACCAGGACTTTTTCGCCGGGAGCAATAGTAAAGCCGCGACGGAAGACGCGACCGGTACCCGACTCGTCTTTTTCGGCAAAGATGCCGCGGACGCCGAGCTGCCGGGCAGTCTCGTAAGCCAGGATAATACCGGGGGTGGTGGGACCAGCGACGACCTGAACCCCGCTTTTACGAAAATGGTCGGCAATCATGCGGCAGAGTTTCTCGGTATATTCGGGGTACTGGATAACCAGTGATTTTTCCCAGTAAACAGGAGAATGCAAACCGGAGTGCAGCAGGAAATGCCCCTTAAGTAAAGCGCCGGACTTCTCGAACATCTTTTCCACAGCGTCGGTCATACCACTAACTCCCCAAACTATAGCGACGGTCTAGTTTCCCGATTCCAAAGCAACCTGATTGTTCAATCGATAATAAGGAACATGTTCCCAATCGGACGGCGGCCAGGTTACCAGCCAGGCTTTACCGATGACGCTTTCACGCGTGACGAACCAGCCCCGGTGCGAATCGTTGCTGACGTCACGGTTATCCCCGAGGAAGAAGTAGTTATCCGGCGGGACAGTCAACTCGTTCATGGAATAGCTAAAAGACAGCATTACGTAAGGTTCATCCAGTTTGACGCCGTTGACGTAGACGACTCCGTGATCAACGCGAACGGTATCGCCGGGGAGGCCGATTACCCGCTTAATCCACTCTTCGCCGCTGTTATCCGGCGCCTGTAAAACGATTACGTCACCCCGCTCGGGTCCGCCGAACCAATAGGCGGATTTGAGAACCATAACTCTCTCTCCCGGATGGAAGTTGGGCTCCATGCTGGTCTGGAATACCTCGTAGGTTTGCATAGCAGCCCGGGAAACGAAAATAAGGGGTACTGCCAGTACTATAAAAATGATTATTTCGCGAACCAGGGCGTTAGAAAAGAATTTTTTCAACTCAAGTTCAATTATACTCTATTTTCAGTCACCAGCCAATATAACAAATTGCATCCAGCCGGTGTTATTCAGCCATACTCACCGCCAGTTGAGCCCATACGTGCCGGTCTTGCGAAAAAACGCCGCAGGTATTACGATAGATAGGAGAGAATTTTTAGAAAACGCGAGAGAGAAATGAAAATTTCGTTCAAAGCCTGGAAACGGATATCGCCGCTAACTATCGCCCTGCTGGCAATATTTATTGTCCTGATGGCGATAGGATTCGTCATCGGCATTGACAGCGACCGCGGGGTGCTGGTGGCCTGGCTGGGCGTCATCATCCTGTTGACAGAGCTAACCCGCCGCTGGCGCAAAGAGTGGCAGTTCCTCCTCCTCATCGCCGGGGCATTCCTGGGGTCTATTTTGCTCTCTGGCTTGCACCAGCTGGTGTTCATCAACAGTGATACTATTACAGGCTGGTGGCCGAACTTCTTCCACGCGTTGATTACAGATAGCCTCCTTCTTTTTGTACCAATGGCCATTATCTACGGCTTATTGGCGACGATTACGCTCTTTATCATACGTATGGTGACATTGCGTAAGAAAAAAGAATCCGAAAACACTTGACTCCCAAGGTAGTTTAGGAGTATCTTATACCAAGATAGTCTAGGTATAATTTGCCACGGAGACGGTAAAAAATGGATATAATCTATACCGTAGCGCTGGCGCTCGCCGCATTTATCCTCGGATCCATTCCCTTCTCGGTAATAATGGGGCGCTGGCTACTGAAAAAAGACATCACAAAATACGGCGACGGGAACCCCGGGGCGACTAATGTATTCCGGGCGGGGAGTAAAAGGGTGGGGTTGTTTGCCGTAATCCTGGATATATTGAAGGGGATACCCTTTGTTTTGATTGCTCATTACGTGTTAGATTTACCCGCACTATCGCCGGTGATTATTGCTGTGTGCGCAGTGCTGGGACATGCGTTCTCGCCATTCTTAAACTGGAAAGGGGGCAAGGCCATAGCCGTGACCTTCGGAACGATGCTGGGGCTAATGCCGCAATATGAAATGTTCATGGTATTCGCCATCGCCATGATACTGGCCGCCTTCTTAATCGGGAACGATTCCTGGGGCGTAATGATTGCCTCGGGCGCGTCACTAATCTATTTTGCCGTAACCAAAGGCTATTCGTGGGAACCACTGCTGATGCTGTGTTTTATGATAATCCTGGGGATTAAGCATTTCGAGGATTTGCACTCCGTGCCACGCTTAGGAGGCAGGTTCTACAAGCTGATTCACGCAAGGTAAAAATATGGTATATCAAATAGTAATTGCCGCCATACTCTTCGTCTTCCTGGTTAACCTCATTATTAACTTGAGGTCGCTACGGAGGCCTGACGAGAACGCTAAAGTGCCGCAGCCGGCGCCGTTGATTTCCGTACTCATCCCGGCGCGGGACGAAGAGAGCAATATCCGCACATGTGTAGAATCTTTACAAAAGCAGGACTATCCTAACTACGAAATTCTGGTGCTGGACGATAATTCAACGGACAACACCTCCGCTATTGTAAAACAACTGGCGGCTAACGACGACCGAGTTCACCTGTATTTTGGCGAGCCATTGCCGGAGGATTGGGCGGGGAAGCCTTATGCCTGCTACCAGTTGGCCCAGAAAGCCAAAGGCGACTGGCTGTTATTCGTTGACGCCGATACAATCCATGAAACTCACATGCTGCGCAGCACTTTAGCGCTGGCAATAGAAGAAAAGGCTTCACTGCTGTCCGGCTTCCCCAGGCAACTGACAAACTCGTTTTCTCAAAAATTGATTATACCGGTGTTCTATTTCATCCTGTTAAGCTGGGTACCCATGTGGCTACTGCACCACACCAAGAAACCCAAGCCCTCAATGGCCATCGGGCAGTTCTTTTTCTTCGCTAAAGATGATTACTGGCGCATCGGGGGGCACAAAGCGGTCAAGGACAAGATAGTTGAAGACTTGCTGATGGGGATAGCTGTGGCTAAAAACGGGGGGCGCCACGTGGCCGTAGACCTATCGCCGGTGACAGCCACTAACATGTACAATGACATGGGAGAAACGTGGCGCGGGCTGGGAAGGTCAATCTATTCGATAACAGCGATGGCGCCGCTGGGAATACTGGCAGCCGCATTACTGGCCTACTATACGTTTATTGCACCGTTTTTATGGCTGGTAAATGGAGTCGTTACCGGCTCGGAGCCTCTAATATGGCGCGGGTTGGTAGTATTACAGATAATTATTGCATTATTCATGCGCTGGCTGGTGGACAATCGCTTCCGCGAACCGGCGATTTCTATGTGGTTCCAACCCATCGGCATGCTGTTCTACCTGGCAGACGTCCTTTATGCCATGGGCAGGTGGCTGGTAGGCGCGGGCATCAGCTGGAAAGAACGCTTCTACAGCAAAGAATCAACGGTAGAGTAAAAATAAAAGGGGCTAAACGCCCCCCTTTGTATTCACCATTTATTACCCCGTCTTATTAAGCCGACACGAGCTTACCCGCTTTTACCAGCGCATCCATTATTTGCTGATTGGAGCGCGGGTCTACGCCCTGGTGAAAGGATGAACCCGGATAACCCAAAGAAATCTGGATAGTATTTGACGCGCCTTCACTCTCGTGCAAGAACGGGCTGGTGACGATAGTCACGCCATCGAATGATTGCGAGGAATAGCTGGGCCAAAAAGCGCCCCAGTAAACCGGCTGGCGGTCCACACAGACTAAAAACGACGTGCCGTTGGTGGGAAAGTGCATCTCGTCCAGTTTTTGATAGGCGGCGGATGTAAGCTCAATTTCATGAGTTGCCCAGTCGTAATGTATGATGTCGTTAAGCGAAATTATCGGCTGGTCGGCAAGGTTGACATGGCTTAATGCCTCCATCTGCGAAGGCGGAACGTTGTCTTTGGTAAGGTAAATAGCAAAGCCCTCATTTGAAGTCTGTGAAGAACAAGCGCCGACCAGCGTGGATAGGACGAGCAACGAACCTAATAAAATCTGGGTAATCTTGAGCTTCATTTGACTACCCCTTTAAATCAATGATGTGTTTCTTAAGCTCCGCGATTATTTTTTCGGCTTCTTTTTCCGTGGGGGGAACGAGGGGGAGGCGGGGGTTGCCCACTTTAAAGCCGAGGTAGTTAAGGGCGAACTTGATAGGGGCGGGGCTGGGTATCGAGAACATGGCATTGACCAGCGGCACGAGCTGGCGGTGGATAGCTGCCGCCTCGTGAATTTTGTCGGCGACGATGAGGTCAATCATCTTCTTATACTGCAGACCGGTGAGGTGAGTAGTGACGCCGATAACGCCGTAGCCGCCCATCGCCATGATGGGGAAGGTGTCATTATCATTGCCGCTCCAGACGAGGAAGCCTTCCCTGGCATTATTGATAACCTGGGCGACATGTCCCATATCGCCGTTAGCTTCTTTAACGCCGACAATATTCTTTATCTGGCTCAAGCGCACGATGGTATCCGGGGTCATATTGATAACAACGCGGCCGGGGATGTTATACATGATAATGGGCAAAGTGGTGCATTCAGCCACAGCTTTAAAATGCTGGTAAATGCCCTCCTGGTTGGGCTTGTTGTAATAAGGCACGACGGATAAACAGGCGTCCACGCCTATCTTTTCGGCTTTTTCCGTGTTTTCTACCGCTTCCTTGGTGCTGTTGCTGCCGGTATAAGCGATAAGCGTCGGCTTATCACCGACGGCTGATTTAACTTCCTGGAAGATGCGCATTTCTTCGTCCCAGGAAAGCGTGGGGGCTTCACCGGTGGTGGCGGCCAGGACTAATCCGTCATTGCCGGAAGCCAGTAAAGCTTTGGCTAACCTTTTAGTCTCTGAGTAATCAACATCGCCGTTTTCTTTAAAGGGGGTGACCATAGCGGTTAAACAGCGGCCTAGCTTCTTCATGTAAAGCGCCTCCTAGAATATCGCTGATGTGACTAATTATAAACCGAGGAGTTTATCGAGTCCATAGGTAAAGCCTTTTTGCTTGACGACGGCTTTGATGGCGATTAAAACACCGGGCATATAGCACTCCCGGTTGATGGTGTCGTGGCGGATGCTCAGGGTTTGGCCGGAGGTGCCGAAGATGACTTCCTGGTGCGCCATGAAGCCCGGCATGCGGATACTGTGGATATTAATGCCCTCCACCGACTGTCCGCGGCTGGGGGTAGGTTCGCCGGCGGATGGGGGTAAAAACGGTTTGCCGCGAGCTTCCGCCATGGCTTTGGCGGTCAGTTGAGACGTGCCGGAGGGAGCGTCGAGCTTTTTGTCGTGGTGAAGCTCAATGATTTCGGCGTGGTCCATAAATTTACCGGCGATTTTAGCCAGGTGCATCATCAATACCGCGCCGAGGGCGAAGTTAGGGGCAGCCACGATGCCGATTTCATTAGCTCCGGCGAGCTTTTCCATTTCCTTAAGCTCGTCGGCGTTAAAACCGGTGGTGCCGATAACCAGATTAATGCCCTTTTTGGCGGCAATACGTATGGCCGGCATGGACGCTTTGGCAATAGTGAAGTCCACGATAACGTCCGGCTGGCAGGAATCAATCACAGCGGCTAAATCGGTAGAGAAGGGCACACTGCCTTTATTATCGGGGAGGGATAAAGAGTCGCTGCTTACTTTAACGTCAACGGCGCCGACCAGAACCATATCCTTTTCCTGGCAAACGGCTTTAACGACTTCCTGCCCCACCCTGCCGGCTGCTCCATGGACTACTACCCTAATTGGTGACATATATAGTTCACCTCACAAAAATGTTTGGGGGGAAAATTAGTCGCGTTTGTAGGGAGGCCGAGGCCCGCGGTTAGGTGGACGGCGGTCGTTATAGCGGGGTCTATTCCTGGGACCTGAAGAGCCACCACCGGAGTCGCTCTTGCGGAAGGGGTAGTCGGTAGTAGTCCCAGAGCCGGCAGATTCAGCACCGGAGGAATCTTTTTCGAGTAAAGCGCGGCGGGAGAGATTTACGCGGCCCATGTCATCAATGCTGATAACTTTTACCGTAAGCTCGTCGCCGATTTTAACTTCGTCTTCAACTCTATCGAGTCGATGGTCGGCCAGCTCGCTGATATGAACCAGTCCATCTTTGCCGGGGAGGATTTCCACCATAGCGCCGAAGTTAAGGATGCGGCTGACCTTACCGGTGAAAATATCGCCGATTTTAGCTTCACGCGTTAAGCCTTCGATAATGCTGACGGCTTTTTGCGTGGCCTCAGCATCATTTGAGCCGATGGTTATGGTGCCGTCATCGGCAACATCAATGGTTGTCTTGGTAGATTCGA
>CAIWTG010000045.1 GCA_903915565.1 uncultured Chloroflexota bacterium | reverse complement strand
CTGGCCATTTTGGCGGTGAGCTACATCATCGGATCTATTTCCGCCCCGGTAATCAGTACCCGTAATTCGCCCGCTGACTTCATGATAGGTAAATTATAGACTGATTAATGCGGCATGTCCAACCAATATTCTAGTCTTGTTTCTGTTTGTTTTCCCATTCCTCATAGCGACGCCAGATGCGGAACCAGACGCGTGCTATAGAGTCGATGGCGTCCGCCAGGACAGCGGCGCTAACCTGATTTATCGAGAGAGCTGGCGCCGCCAGGTTTTTCAAGTTTTCCATGGTAACATTATCGGGGCCGTATTGTGGAGGAAAGAAGCGATACGAAACCAGATAAGAATTATGGCATACCGCATTCATAAAGTCCCAGACGTTATTATTGGCGCCGCCAAAGGAAAAATCGAATTTCCTTTTAGCGAGTTCATCGACGACCGCCTTGAGGAATGACTGCTGATAAGACCGGTCGGCGGCAAAATCAACCGCCGGTTTGGGGTATCCTGTGGAGTCGTACAAAAATCTGGTTTTTTGGGTGTTGAGTTTATAATATATATTTATCTCATCGTCCCAGACTTTTTCCATCTCGCCATGAATGTTTTTGCCCTCGGAAAATCGGCGGCTGTCGCAATGGACGGGAACATGCGCACCGGCGATATAGTGGCTCAACATAAAAAACCACAATGCCACCTGATTGCTCGTCGGCGTTACCGGCGAGCCTTTTTCGACATGGTTTAATACTTTAAGATGGTCTATTACCGACTCCGCCAGCGATTCGCATCGGTCGGGCAGGTTGTCTTTGGGGTCGACAACATTAAAATTCTGCTGTCTGACCGGCGAGTCCTGGCCATATTGGAAGATAAGATATTCCGGCGGAAGGGGGCGGAATTTATCCGGCGGATAGGATATTGTGCCGGTGGGAGCTTTATCGGCCGGGGCGAACTTAAGCACATGTTTATCCGCCATATCTTTAATCAGTTCGTCGGGATACCAGGCGCCCTGCATCACGTCATCCTTATGATTCATCAGCCACGTTACCAGACTATCTGCATGTTCTTGGTCAGCCGGTTTCAAATCCTTCTTGTTATCATCCAGTCTCTTAATCGCCATAAGGGCCAACCAGGCATGAGAGTATTTTTTCATCGGCACAACCTCCCGTAAAGACGATAAACTAAAGCGTGGCAAGAGTGTAATCTTTTTACGGATATTTGTCAATAAAAAAAGAGGGGGCAGAAACCCCCTCTTCTAATGACACACGACGATTTTATTCTATTTTCTTGAACTTATCGCGCGGAGAGCCGCAAATTGGGCATCTTTCGGGCGCTTCGCCTTCTACCGTGTTGCCGCAGGTCTGGCAGACGTAATAGGGGGCGTCTTTTATTTCCCGCCCGTATTCAAGATTTCTTAAGGCAGTCTGGAAGAGTTTGTGATGAACCTGCTCCACTTTGTTAGCCAGCGTAAAGCTGCCGAGGGCTTCCTGATAGTTCTCCGCCTTGGCTTCTTTCATAAAATCGGGATACATGGTGGTAAATTCATAATATTCGCCACCGATAGCCGCACCCAGGTTTTCTTTATCCGATTTAATGTCACCGAGAACTTTTAAATGGTTGCGGGCATGGACGTTTTCCGCCTCGGCGGTGGCGCGGAAGAGGCGGGCGATTTGTTTATTGCCGGATGCCTCTGCCTTCTCTGCAAAATACGTGTATTTACGGTTAGCCTGGCTTTCACCGGCAAAGGCTTCTTTTAAATTATCCTTGGAATCAACCATCATTTACCCCCAAAATACATTAAATCCTATTAACACAAATTTAACTAATTATAACAAAATATACCAAATGATTAAATGAAAGAAATCCGTCCCTACTTTTTATCCTTTTCCCCCGACCAGCTTTTTAATGGTTTCAGCAATATCGCCGGTTTTGGCGCCGGGACCGAATATGGCTTTAATGCCCATTTTCTTCAGGGCGGGAATATCATCCTCGGGGATAATGCCCCCGGCAACGACGATAACGCCAGTCATTTTCTTTTCTTTTAACCCCTGCATCACGCCCGCAAAAAGTTCCAGGTGCGCGCCGGAGAGGCAGCTTAAACCGATAACGTCCACATTCTCTTTTAAAGCCGCCTGGATTATCATCTCCGGTGTCTGGCGGATGCCGGTGTAAATGACCTCCATACCGGCGTCACGCAGCGCCCGGGCGACCACTTTAGCGCCGCGGTCATGCCCGTCCAGCCCCGGTTTAGCGATGAGGATGCGTATCTTTTTGTGGCTCATGATTTATTACTATTCCTTTTCCCCTGGCTGGATAAGTTCCATCAGCACACCGTTAGCCGATTTTGGATGAATAAACCCTATTTTCCCCGCTACCCCTTCTCTCCCCTCTTTATCAATGAGCTGGAAGCCCTTTTTCCCCATTGCTTTCAGCTCGGCGTTTATATTATCCGTTTCTAAAGCGATGTGGTGCAGTCCCTCGCCATGTTTCTCTAAAAATTTCGCAACCGCGCTCCCGGCGACCGCTGGTTCTAGCAAGCCAATCTCAACCCCGTCGCCAATTCTAAAGCTTGCCTCTTTGACAGTCTTATCCGGCGCTACCTGGATGTGCGCCTTAACGCCCAGTATTTTCTCAAAGACCGGGATGCTTTCTTTTAAGCTATTCACGGCGATGCCGATGTGATGCACTCGTTTAATCATATTAAAATATCACCGACCCTTTTTGTTCTCCAAAAACGCCGCGTAAAGTATCGCACATTTCTCCGACGGTAGCATAGGCTTCAACACAGCGGATGAAGGCCGGTATGGTGTTTGCTTTTCCTAAAGCAGTCTTCTCCAGGTTTTCCAGTGCCGCCGCAACTTCTTTTGCATTGCGTTCCCGCTTTACTTTTTTCAGCCCAGCGATTTGTTTCTTTTCTGTTGCCGGATTGACGCGGAGGATGTTATTTATCTTTCCATACGGCGCGACGAATTTATTCACCCCAACGACAATGCGTTTTTCGGCTTCGACTTCTTGCTGGTAGCGGTAAGAGCTTTCCTGGATTTCACGCTGTGGGTACTCCTTCTCAATCGCTTTTATCGCCCCGCCCATCTTGTCAATCTTTTCTATATATTTTTGCGCCGCTACTTTAATTTCCTGCGTCAGCGATTCCACCATATATGCCCCACCCAGCGGGTCGACAGAATCGGCGGCGCCGCTTTCATAAGCCAGCACTTGCTGCGTGCGCAGGGCGGTCGTCACCGCTTCTTCCGAGGGTGTGGCATAAGCTTCGTCGTACGAGTTGGTGTGGAGCGACTGCGTGCCGCCGAGGACAGCCGCCAGCGCCTGCACCGCCACGCGGACGATGTTGTTGTAGGGCTGCTGGGCGGTTAATGTAACACCGGCCGTCTGTGTATGGAAACGCAGCATGCAGCTCCGCGGGTCTTTAGCCTTAAAGCGCTTCTTCATTATCTCTGCCCACAAAATGCGAGCCGCGCGGAACTTGGCGACCTCTTCCAGCAGGTTGTTATGGGCGTCGAAGAAAAAGGATAAACGCCCGGCAAAATCATCGATGTTTAATCCCCTATCCAAAGCCGCTTGGACGTAAGCGATGCCGTCGGCCAGTGTGAAAGCAATTTCCTGCACCGCCGTCGCGCCTGCCTCGCGGATGTGGTAGCCGCTAATGCTGATGGTGTTCCAGCGCGGCAGGTGATTGCCGCAGTATTCAAAAATATCGGTCGTCAGGCGCATGGAAGGGGTGGGGGGATAAATATAAGTCCCGCGGGCAATATACTCTTTTAAAATGTCGTTCTGGATAGTGCCGTCCAGCTTATTTAAAGCTATTCCCTGTTTTTTAGCCAGGACGATATACATTGCCAGTAAAATGGGGGCGGTTGAGTTGATGGTCATAGAGGTGCTGACTTTATCCAGCGGGATGTTTTTAAAGAGGACTTCCATATCGCACAGGGTGTCGATGGGAACGCCCACTTTACCTACCTCCCCGCGCGATAAAGGATTATCCGAGTCGTAGCCGATTTGTATCGGCAGGTCGAAGGCGACGCTAATTCCGGTCTGGCCCTGTATTAAAAGATAACGATAACGCAGGTTGCTTTCCTCCGCCGAGGCGTAGCCGCTATACTGACGCATCGTCCAGAG
>CAIWTG010000044.1 GCA_903915565.1 uncultured Chloroflexota bacterium | reverse complement strand
GCCGGCGCGGCGAAGCCGCCCATAGCTACCGGCTTATCCGGGGTCAAGGGCAGCGGAAACCTGTTTTTAGGTAGAAACTTATCCACTTCTGCCTGTTCCGGCAGTAGAATAGGCTCGACGACGTGTGTCAGGTTAAAGCCGTCCATATGCATCATTACCGGGAGTAATACTTGCGGGTCTTCTCCTACACGGAAAGAGATAATGGTATTATCAACAGCCTGCTGACCGTTTTCTGTTACGATTTGTATCCAGCCGGTGTCACGGACGGACATCATATCCGAATGGTCTGCCCAAATACTTAAAGGTGCCGAAAGCGCCCGGTTAGCCAGCGCCATAATAACCGGCAGCCTCATACCGGAAGCCACATACATTACCTCATTCATTAAAGCCAACCCTTGAGATGATGTTGCGGTATAGGTACGGGCGCCAGTGGCGGCCGAACCGAGGCAGGCACTCATAGCAGAATGCTCTGATTCTACCGGTATGTATTCGGCATCTAGGTCGCCATTGGCTACCAGTTCAGCCAGGTGCTCAACGATGTGGGTCTGGGGTGTAATGGGGTAAGCCGCGACAACATCGGGATTACACAGTTTCACGGCGTCAGCCACGGCGATGGAGACTTCAACACCAATTCGTGTTGCCGTTATTCCACCTCCTCGACCATCTTAATAACTCTAGTCCAGCATTCTTTGGCGCAAACGCCGCAGCCTTTACAATAGAACAGGTCGGCTTCAAAATTGCCGTCCTTATTCTGTCCGATACAGCCTTCCGGGCAATATATGGCACAAATCCCGCATTTAATACACTTTTTAAAATCGTAGGTGGGACGTTGAGATCGCCAGGTGCCGCTTTCATGAGCGCGCGCGCCGGCCATATCGGTGACGATGCAGCCTATTTCAACATCTTTCCAGGTCATTTCACTTTCGTTTTTTGCCATCTGTTGCTCCTAAAATACTACTTGTTCGTAAGCGGTTTCCATGGCTTTAATGTTACGTTCACCTAATTTAGCAAAGCGTTTGTTCAATGGTTCATAGGTTGAATTTTTGTCAATAATTTTGGTAATTTTCAGTACCGCACCGAGCATCGTGGTGTTGACAATGTTGACGCCGAGGACTTCTCTGGCAATTTTACCGGCGTTTACCGTGGCAACTGGAAAATTAATCTTGAACTCTGATTTGATTTCATCAGGTGTTTTTCTGGTATTAACAATGACCCAGCCGTCTTTTTTTAAACCAGCGGTTACATTGACCTTGCCAAGCAAGCCGGGGTCAAGGACTACGACGTAATCTGGTTCATTGATATCTGCCCTGATACGGACCGGCTCTTTACTATCTACGCGGTTGAAAGCCTGCACAGGGGCGCCGCGCCGTTCGGGGCCGAAACTCGGGAAAGCCTGGGCATATTTTCCTTCACTAATGGCGCCTTGAGCCAGCATTTCGGCCGAGGTAACTGCGCCCTGCCCTCCACGCCCATGCCACCGGATTTCAACGAGACTTTTTTCTTGCGTCATATTTGCTCCGTAACTAAAAACTGCCCCTGGAGCGACTCGAACGCTCGCGGCCAGCTCCGGAGGCTGGTGCTCTATCCACCTGAGCTACAGGGGCTAATTATCTTCAATTATACGATATAATGAGACGTCTCCGCAAGCTAATTTAGCTTTGTGTTCATTATCAGATGACCAAAAACTGACATATATATTAAGGTACGTTTAGTGACAAAATATTGACTTTTGTGCCTTTCGAACATTAAAGTAGCTTAGGCGAATATTGGTAGCCTGTTTAAAGGAGTTATCATGGCTGATAATAAATCAAAAGGCAAAGCTAAAGGTGGAGTTAGTCCAAAAGCTTCATCTAGAAAAGCAAGCGCGCCAAAATCAAAGAGTGTTAATAGGTCGGAGATTCCTGCTTCGAGTGTCACTTTCAAATGCCGTTTGTGTGAAAAACAAAAGCCGATAGCAGAAATGAAAATCATCAAAAGATATCGGCCGGTGATTTTCGTTTGTCAGGATTGTGAAAAAACCCTGCAGTAAATAATTACTTTGAGGTTGTCATGACACAAGAGCTTGGTAAAATTGAAAAAATGCCGGTAGATAGCTATAAAAAAGGACGGAAAATATTTTTCGTGCCGGTTATTTATCTTAGCCAGAGTTTGCCGGAAGACTTCATTGAAAAGTGCAACCGATATTGTGAACAAGTAGAAAAACAAATAGCGGAGTTGTCAGTTAAGTTAGGCGATGTCAAAATAATATATCATGAACTTATTGCCGCTTCCGACGAAGACGGCATTGCCACGCTTAAAGACCTGGATAAACCAGGCTATAAAATCGTGAAAGCCTGTCTGGATAAAAAAGCCCAGCTGGAAGCGTTGGAGGACCCCGATTTACTCACCGAATTTATGGATTGGAGCCGGTGCCTATTAGTAGGTTTACAGAATCCCAATGTAATCACCAAAGTCTACGAATCGTATTCCCACACAACTC
>CAIWTG010000043.1 GCA_903915565.1 uncultured Chloroflexota bacterium | reverse complement strand
GATGCTAATAACCGCTCCGGCACTTACTCGGGTGTGGCTAGCGGAGCAGGCGGCCTGACCACAGCAGGCACGGGCACTCTGACCTTAAGCGGAGTCAACCTTTATACCGGCGCAACCACGATCGGCGCGGGCGGCACACTGGCCTTGGATGCGACGGGCACGGTTGCGACAAGTTCAGGCGTGGCGAATGCAGGAGCCCTTACCATTGCAAATTCCAAGATAGTTCAGTCGTTGACCGGCGCTGGCACAGTAGGACTGGGCGCGAATACACTGACCATAGGCGATGCTAATAACCGCTCCGGCACTTACTCGGGTGTGGCTAGCGGAGCAGGCGGCCTGACCACAGCAGGCACGGGCACTCTGACCTTAAGCGGAGTCAACCTTTATACCGGCGCAACCACGATCGGTATAGGCAGTACGGTGGTTGCAGGAAGCGCCGGCGCTCTCGGCTCAAGCGCTGTTACAAATAGCAATACCAATAGTACGTTAGACATCGGTAATACTAAGCTTGCATTAGGAACCGGGTCTTATACGCAAGGCGCGACGACCTCAAAGCTAAAAGTCGCGGTGAACTCTTCTTCCGATTTTGGCAGTATAACCGGTACCGGCGTTAATAATATATCAAACGGAATAGCAGAAATTGACACGGGCGGTTACTTTGCGAACGGTACAAAGATTAGGATCGCAACGGGCGGCTTAGGTTCGGCATACAACTTTGGTTCTTACACATCGAATAACTCTTACGTAAATTGGTCAGGCTCAACTTCTTCAGACGGCGTCTCCAACTTCCTCGATATAACAGCCAACCGCTCCGGCAGTAACAGTTTCAGCGGAACCGCTTCCAATGCCAACGGCGCCGCTGTCGGCGGCGTTCTCGATAATGTTGCCAGCCCGTCCGCGGACATGACCACCGTTCTTACCGCGCTCGGCAATTCAACGGCGAGCCAAGTTGCGTCCTCTGAAAATTCCATGACTCCTACCAATGACGGTGCGGTAATTCAATCATCAGCAGCGATGCTTAACCAGTTTATCAATAATTTGGCAACACATCTTAAATATACGCGCACAGAAGACGCTGCTACCGGTATTGCGACAGGCGATGATTACATTAAAGGCGTTGATATCTGGGCTCAAGGATTAGGGGACTATGCCCATCAGGCCCCCAGAGGCTCAAGCAACGGATATAATGCGACCTCATGGGGTGTTTCAGGCGGCGCTGACAAGGCACTCTGTAACGATTCGATCCGCATTGGACTCGGGAGCGGCTATGGTCAGACTTTTGTCCGGTCAAAGGACTCTTTCGGCAGGACCGATATAGATAGTATACCGGCTACTATATATTGTGATTATGAAAACAGTAAACTTCCTTTCTATATCGATGCCGCGTTTACATTTCTCTATAACCTTTATAATGGTTCCCGCCAGGTTACAGCCGGCCCTACAATAACGCGTACAGCTAATGCGGACTATAGCGGACAACAATATTCCGGTTATATTGAAGGCGGCTACAGCTTTTTCTATAAAAAGATAAGTTTGACACCGCTAGCTTCATTCCAATACATGCATCTTCATACTGGAAGCTATACTGAAACAAACGCCTGTGCGCTTAATTTAAGCGTCGCTTCGCAGGAT
>CAIWTG010000042.1 GCA_903915565.1 uncultured Chloroflexota bacterium | reverse complement strand
TATTATTGAGTTTGGTCATGGAGGTTTATGTCTTAACTGTCAAAAGTGTAGTTTCCCAATATGTCCCTTTGGTAAACAAAGTAAATAAAACTGTTGAAAGGAAATTAACAAGATGCAGATTTTTAAGAAGGCAAATTTTTTAATCATCAGTTTAGTCGGTTTGTTGCTGGCAGTATCCATACTCACCGGCTGCTCATCGACGCCGGCTAATTCGGTTGAGCTAAATGTCTCTGCGGCATTAAGCCTTACCGATGCTCTAAAAGAAATTAATGCCCTCTACACTCAAGAAAATCCCAATGTTACCATTACCCCCAACTTTGCCTCATCAGGGACGTTACAGCAGCAAATTGAGCAGGGCGCCCCGGCTGATGTTTTCATCTCGGCGGGAGTTAAACAAATGGATGCCCTGCAAACTGGAAATTTGATACTCACCGATACCCGGCAGAATATCGTAGCTAATACACTGGTAATGATTGTCCCCACCAACAGCACCCTCGGGCTGCTGACCTTAACGGACTTAGCTGGTGATAATGTCAAAAAGATAGCCGTTGGCGATTCCAAGTCCGTCCCCGCCGGCACCTATGCCAAAATGGCTTTCGATGAACTAGGCATTACCGCCAAGGTGACGCCTAAAGAAATCATCGGCGCTGATGTTCGCCAGGTACTGACCTATGTAGAAACCGGCGACGTTGATGCCGGTCTGGTATATATCACCGACGCCTATACCTCAACCAAAGTAAGGATTATCGCTACCGCTCCGGCCGACGTTAATGCTAAAATAATATATCCGTTAACTGTTATCAAGGCTAGTAAAAACGTCGACGCAGCTAAAGCCTATATAGCGTTCCTATTCTCGAGTAAAGCCAAGGCTATTTTTGCAAAATATGGATTCGCGTCGGTCAACAGTTAAGTTTGTTATTAAGATAGTAAGGAAATCTGAATGATGGAAACTTATTTAGCGCCTTTATGGATTTCCTTACGAACAGTTATCGTAGCGACGGCAATAACTTTTTTCCTGTGGATTGCCGCCGCTCGCTGGATGACCCGTTACACCGGTCGACTAAAGAGCCTGATTGACGCTATTTTTATCCTCCCGCTGGTTTTACCCCCCACCGTCGTAGGTTTGGGTCTTCTATTGACCTTCGGCAAGAACGGCCCCATCGGCCAGTTTCTGGGGCTTTTCGATACCACGATTGTTTTTACCTGGTGGGCTACGGTAATTTCCGCCGTGACGGTGGCTTTCCCCCTTATGTACATGACCGCCCGCGGGGCATTCGAGCAGGTGGATACTCATGTCGAAGATGCCGCCCGTACGCTCGGAGCCTCGGAATGGCGGTTGTTTTGGTCGGTGACGATGCCCATGGCCTGGCCGGGCGTGGCTGCGGCAACAATTCTATCACTGGCGCGCTGTCTCGGTGAATTCGGGGCGACTTTAATGCTGGCCGGCAACATTCCAGGCAAAACCGCCACCATTCCGGTAGCCATCTATTTCTCCATTCAAGAAGGGGACATGAACGTCGCCCTGATTCTGGTGGGGATAGTGCTGGTTATCGCTTTCGGTTCGCTGGCGGCTATGGCTTATTGGAAAGGCAAGGCATACAAAGCTCGGGCCACCATGGTCAATCGGGAGAATGTGGAGTAAACGATGCTGGAAGTCCGCGTAAAAAGGAACCTGCCGGGATTTAAGCTGGATGTGGCTTTTTCCGTCGACCAGGAAATTCTGGCGATTCTAGGACCTTCCGGCTCCGGCAAGACGATGACCCTGCAATGCATCTCGGGTCTAATCCGTCCGGACGAGGGCTACGTCAACCTCAACGGTAAAGTGCTTTTGGACACATCAAATAAAATTAATCTGCCCGCCCGACTCCGCAAGGTAGGTTTCGTTTTCCAGAACTATGCCCTATTCCCCCACCTCACCGTTAACCAGAATATCGCCTATGGCATTCGCCATCTCGATTCGAACGAAATTAATGATAGGGTCGCCGAGCTTTTGGAGAAAATGAATATTCCCAAGTTAGGTGAGAGATTCCCCCGGCAGCTATCGGCGGGGCAGCAGCAGCGGGTGGCGGTAGCTCGCGCCCTCGCCCCCGAACCCGAAGTTTTATTACTGGATGAACCTTTTTCTGCCCTGGATTCACTGGTTAAAGAGCGCCTGCAACTTGAGCTGCAGGTATTACACAATTTTTACCGGGGCATCATTTTATTTGTCACGCATGATTTAACCGAAGGCTACAAATTCAGCTCGAAAATAGCCGTGTTTGAGTCGGGGCACATTGTCCAGCACGACGCCAAGGAAAAAGTGATAACCTCCCCGTCTAACCACACCGTCGCCAGGCTGGTGGGCTTTAAAAACCTGATGGAAGGCTCGGTAGTCAAAATCAATAGAACCGCCGTAACTATAGATGTTCCCGAATTGGGCGGCAACATCAAGGCGATTGTTCCAGCTTCAACTCACCTTAAAATCAACCAGCGTATCACCGTTGGCGTCCGGCCAGAATATGTTCAGATAAAGCAACAACCGGGCGAAAATACGTTCTACTGCACCGTTGACCGTATTGCCGAAGGGGTCAGCTCTACCAATTGTTACTTCCACGTTAATACCGTCGGGGTGACGCGACACTACCTGATGGTTATATTGCCCCGGCAGGATTCAGACACGCTCAAAGAAGGCCAAAAACGCCACCTATATTTACCACCTAAACATGTGGTGGTGATTACCAATTGATTACTGACTGGTAAACGGCTTTTCGCCGCCAAACCAGGTAGTAGTGTGCTCGTGGGCCAGGCAGATGGCGGTAAAGCTATAGGGTTTTTCCACTTTACGCGTGATTAGTGGGCAGTGAACCAATCCCTTGGGGGCGATGACCACGGTGGGCTTATCAAAAACATGCACTTCCTGCTCCTCGCCAAAGCGGAATTCGATTTCCGCCCCCAGGTAGTCAGGGTTATCCGGGTCGCACCCCACAAAGACTAGCGCTTCGTCGTTGGGATGGACATGCGGGTCGTGCTCGTGCCAGAGCCCTGTTCCTGTGTGGAAAGCCCAGGTAAAATTCAGGTCAAAACCATTCAGTTTTTTACCCGTCCAGTGCCCCATAAAGTCGGCGTTGCCACCCTTGGTGCGCTTGATGTCGCGCAGCTCCAAGCGGGTAATCATCTCGCCGGTTTTGTTAGCTAACACAAAAGCCTTCTTGCGGCTCTTAAGTTCGGTGGTTTTATCTTTAGCGTCGCAGGAAATCGCCAGGAAGCCAAAAGGTTTATCCGCCTTTTTGGTTACCATCGGCAGGTGCGGCACGCCGGCCGGTATCGCTATGACTGAAGGCGCAGCGATAACGTGCTCCTCGGCTTCTTCACCCAGTTCCAATCTGACTTCTGCGCTCATGGTATTGGGATTATCGTAGTCCAGCCCCGTGAACATGAAAACCTCACCATAAGGGTGGACGTGCCCGAACTCCCCACCGACGCCCCACTTGCCTTCATTACGATGGTAGCCCCAGATGAAGCTGACGTTGAGTCCTTCTAAATCGGCGCCCTGCCACATGGTGATATATTCGGCTTTGCCGGCACCGGGGAGCTTCCTGTACTTTAGCGGTTTAACCAGGTAGTCGTATTTTGTTTTAGCCATAAATTTACTCCTTAACTTGTTTGAGTCTTGAGTGCCTAGTGCCCTTTCCCTTCAAACTTCCAGCCCTCCGGCTTGACCATGTTGGGGTAGCCGACGCTCATAGCGTCATCGTGCCAGAAATTCCAGTCCAGCTTGTCTCGGTGCTCTTTAGTCAGTAGTTGGGGATAGAATTTTTCGGTATGCTTTAGTCCCTGGTTGATTTCAATGAATATCCAGGGGCGCCACGTCTTTAAGGGATTCCATGGGGCGTGGATGAAGTTCGGGGGGATAAAGACAATTGTGGTCTGGGTAATTACGTGCCTTTCCATTTCCGGGCCCATACAAAGCTCCACCTCTGCCCCCAGGTCGTCGGGGTTATTGGGGTCCGTGCCGATGTGTATCAGCAGCTCCGCCTCGCTGTGGATATGCGCCGGATGCCCTATCGTCATGTGCGGTTTATCGTGCGGCATCACCCAGTGAATAAAATAAAAATTACTCCCCTCGATGGTTTTGGTATCCATGCGTTGTATAATCGGGCCCATGACAAAGTCAAATTTTTTCCAGGGGCTATCGGTTAAAAAGTATTTATCATATTTACCAGACATTTTAGATAATCCTCCTGAATTTAATGGAAGTATTGCCAATATACTATAACTCGCAACTATTTAATGTCAAACACATTTACCATTTAGTTCT
>CAIWTG010000041.1 GCA_903915565.1 uncultured Chloroflexota bacterium | reverse complement strand
TCGCTCGAAAAACTTGTGTTATAGTTTAGAAGGTTAAAAAGAATGCTCAAACTAAACAATATTGAGGTCACCTACCTCAACGTCATCAGGGTGCTGCACGGCGTCTCGCTGACGGTGGATGATGGCGCGATAATCGCCCTGCTGGGGGCCAACGGGGCGGGGAAAAGCACCACGCTTAAGGCGATATCCGGCCTGCTGCATATTGAGGAAGGCGAGGTGACCGACGGCACCATCGAATGGAACGGCGAGCGAATCGATAAGAAAAACGCCGAATATATCGGTAAACTGGGCATTATACAGGCGTTGGAAGGGCGCCACGTCTTTGAGCACCTGACCACCGAGGAAAACCTGCTGGTGGGGGCGCATAACCGCCGCGACCGCGGTTCCGTAAAGCCCGACTTAGAAATGGTTTATGATTACTTCCCGCGCCTTAAGGAATTAAGGCGCAATACGGCGGGGTATCTTTCCGGCGGCGAGCAGCAAATGTTGGTTATCGGTCGGTCAATGATGGCCCGCCCAAAACTAATGATGCTCGATGAGCCGTCGTTGGGGTTGGCGCCATTACTGGTCGAAGAGATATATAATATCATCAAGCGGTTCAATACCGAAAGCAAGACTTCCGTCCTACTCGTCGAGCAGAACGTCCGCATCGCTTTGAGCATCGCCAATTACGGATACGTTATGGAGAACGGCAGGGTAGTGCTGGACGGCACCGCCGACTTTTTGAAAAATAATGAGGACGTGAAAGAATTTTACATGGGTCTTTCTACAGTTGGCACCAAGAAAAGCTACCGCGAGGTTAAGCATTATAAGAGGAGAAAGAGATGGCTGTAGGGGAGTATTACGATAAACTGGAGACGATGTTGCCAGCGAAGCGCCAGCAATATTTAAATAAAAAGCTGCGGGAACAAATCGCCTACGCTCATCAGCATTCTCCGGCAGTAAAAAAATCATTTGAAAAAGCCGGGATAAAACCCGCGGACATTAGGACTACCAAAGACCTGGAAAAACTGCCGATTATCCGCAAGACCGACTTATTGGAAATGCAAAAAGCCAACTTGCCTTTTGGGGGGATTTTGGGCATCCCTCAAGAGAACGTCGAGCGGGTTTTTATTTCACCGGGCCCTATTTATGAAATACAGCCTTCGAGCTGCAAGTGGTTCGCCAAGGCATTCTGGGCGGCGGGTTTCAGGAAGGGCGATGTGGTTATCAACACCTTTACCTACCACATGTCGCCGGCGGGGATTTTATTTCACGAAGCAATTAGAGACTGCGGGGCAACGGTGGTGGTGGCGGGTACGGGTAACACCGACTTACAGATACAGATTATGCGCGAGCTTAAGGTAACGGGGTTCGTGGGGACGCCAAGCTTTCTGAACACGATACTAAAACGGGCGGAGGAAATGGGACATAACGTTAAAAAGGAACTTTACATAAAGAGGGCATGGTTTACCGGCGAGATGCTGCCGCCTTCGCTAAGGAAGACATTTGAAGATGACTATAATATTAATACTTTTCAGACCTATGCGGTGACGGAGCCGGGCGGTGCGATAGCTTACGAATGTAAGGAGAAGTCCGGCATGCACCTGATGGACGAATACGTAACGGAAATAGTAGACCCGGAAACAGGGAAGCAATTGGTACCGGGGGAAGTCGGTGAAATAGTCACCACGCAACTGCACAATCCAAATTGGGGGCTGATACGCTTTGGGACGGGTGATTTATCGTCTTACGTCACCGAGCCGTGCAAATGCGGTCGTACGGCGTATCGTATAACCGGCATCGTCGGTAGGGCAGGGGACGCGGTAAAGGTGAGAGGGATGTTTATCGTAGCGAAGCAAGCGGAGCAGGCAATAATGAGCTTCCCACAGGTGGCAAAATTCCAACTGGTGGTGGGACGAAGGGAACAGCGCGACGAAATGGTCTTAAAGTGCGAATTGAAAGAAAGCGGTGTAGACAAAAATAGGTTAGCGGTTGACATAAATAGTAAGTTCCAGGATATTTGCCGCATTAAGATAGATAAGATAGAATTTGTTAATCCCGGCATGATTGGGGAAAAGGCGAAGGGGATTAAAGACGAGCGGAAGTGGGAGTAAGATGAAAGCAGCTATCTGCACAAAATACGGACCGCCGGAGGTTCTTCAACTCAAAGAGGTAGCAAAACCTGCCCCCAAGGACAATGAAGTACTGATAAAAATTCATGCCACAACCTGTCACATAGGGGATACAAGAATCCGTGGTTTTAAAGT
>CAIWTG010000040.1 GCA_903915565.1 uncultured Chloroflexota bacterium | reverse complement strand
CGCCAGAGCGGTATAACCGCCGATAACGATGTAATCCTCAATGACCGTGGGGTCGATTAGTCCATTGTTACCGATAATCAGGCGCATTTGCTTTTTGTAGAAAGAAACATCGCCTTCTTTAATAATTTTTTCATTAGTAGTACGGTCGGTATAAAGGAGCCTGGCGACCGGGTTGTTTTTACCGATGGTTTCTGAGACAATTTCCGGAACGTCCTTGGGACGGACTCTCTGGTAAAATATATCTTGGGGTTTAATTACAACCAGCGTCCCCCGTTCGCAAAAGCCGGGGCAACCGATGGCTTTAACGTCTACCTGGTTTTCCAGTTTTTGTTTCTTAACTTCATCCTGGAAAGCCGCCACAATGCTCTTTGAACCGTAAGCCTGGCAACCGGTGCCATTGCATATCGTTATGCAAGGCTTATCGGGGTTACGCGTTTTTATGATTGAGCTTTTTAAAGCATCTAAATCGCCGGGGGATTTTAGTTTTACCACGGAAATTCCTCCAGTTACTAGCTATAATTCTTCAGCACGCCGCTGATTTTTTCCGGCGTCATTTCGCCGTGATAATCTTCACCGATAATTACCATCGGGCCGAGGGCACAGGCGCCCACGCAGTTAACGGTCTCTAGAGTGAACTTAAGATCTTCGGTGTTCTCACCGTTTTTAATGCCAAGTTCTTTTTCTATCTGCTCCAAAACTTTATCGGAGCCGCGGACATGACAGGCGGTGCCCATACAGACGTTAACCAGGTGGCGGCCGCGCGGCGTCAGGCTGAAAGCCTTAAAAAAGGTGGCGACGCTGTAAACTCGGCTCAGAGGGACGGCCAGCCCCTTGCTGATTGCTTTAAGAGCACCCTCCGGCAGATACCCGATTTCTGCCTGCGTATCATGTAGAATGTCAATCAGCGCTGATTTGTCTTTTTGGTACTTCTTCAACACCTGTGTGACCTGTGCTTTAAAGTTATTTCCTGCCATGTTTTGTTTTCTCCAGTAGTTTTTGATATTCAAACTCGACACGCTTTTGTATCTTAGCAACATTATCTTCACTCAAATGGCGGAATCTGCGTTGCCCAGCGAAGTATTCTGATATCGGTCTTAGTTGAGAGACTTCAATCGTCATTTTATACACTCCGTTTTCTACCTCGTAGAGCGGGAATACACCTGTCTGTACGGCTAAGCGGGAGTGGCGATTAATCATATCATTAGGACTGCCCCAACCGTTAGGACAAACCGCAAGCACATGAACGTAGGCCGGACCCGGCGTCGCCACCGCTTTGGCTACTTTGGCCATCAGGTCGAAGGGATAGCCGTGGGTTGCCGTAGCCACATAGGGAATGTTATGGGCGGCTGCGATTTCCGGCATATTCTTCTTCCAGCTGAATTGTCCGATGCTTTTTTTACCGATGGGTGAAGTCGTCGTCATCGCTCCAAAGGGTGTTGAGGAAGAACGTTGAGTGCCGGTATTCATATAACCTTCATTGTCGAAGCAAATGTAGGTGAAATCGTGACCGCGCTCTAACGCGCCGGATAATGCCTGTAAACCAATATCGCTGGTGCCGCCATCACCGCCGATGGCAACAACTTTAGTGTTTTGCGGTAATGAAACACCTTTACGCCGCATAGCTTTGTACGCAGCTTCTATTCCGGAAGCTACCGCAGCGGTATTTTCAAATAGAGTATGTATCCAGGGGAGTTGCCAGGCTACATTGGGAAATTGGCCGCCGAAAATCTCGGCACATCCGGTGGCATTAACAACGATTACGTTATTGTCCAGTGCTTTAAAAGACTGCCTGACTGCTAGTGCTTCACCGCAACCAATGCAGGCGCGGTGTCCCGGTGTGAAATTTTCCTCTTTTTTTACCAATCGGGGGACATATAATGCGTATTTTTCCATTTATTCCCTCACCCCGTAAATCTCATATTCGTTTTTACTGCCCTT
>CAIWTG010000039.1 GCA_903915565.1 uncultured Chloroflexota bacterium | reverse complement strand
TTGTCGGTGTGTCTGAATATAGCGCTAATCCAAGCATCGTTTACGCCGATGATGATGCGCGTGCGCTTTATGATACATTGTCTCCGGTCTGGGGTAGTACACATACTGAAGCCCTGATAGACAGCATGGCCACTAAGGCTGCCATACTGAATGCCATCGGCTGGTTGGCGGCCAATGCACGTGCTGATGATACCGTAACCTTTACTTTTTCGGGACGCGGTGTTGCCCCCGGCTTAATTTGTCCCTCTGATTTTGTTCCGATGGCCGGAGGAGGACTAACCACCACCGAACTGGCTGATGCATTTGCTGTAGTCAAGGCGAAGAAAATACTAATTATCCTTGATTGTGATTATGCTGCTAAATTTTTTGTCAGTTTATCTAAACAGGGGCGGGTGCTGATGTTATCCAGTTCGGCGCAAGAAAAGTCTGAAGAAAGCTCTAAGTATCAGCACGGGATTTTTACTAATTTTATTTTACAGGCGCTGCATGATTTTAAGGCTCGTGACACCAATCATAATGGCGAGCTTTCGGCCGGAGAAATCGGTTCTTATGCCAACGTGATGACTACTAACGCTAACAAAAACCAGCATCCGTTTCTGGACGACCGTGTTGATGGCGACCTGCCTCTTTTAGCCGAATTCGATTTCTCTTTAAATATTGATTTACCCCCCGGCACAACTGTGGTGACCCTTGATGGTGTCGCCTATAAATCACAACCGGTTTCTCAATTGTGGTCTCCCGGCTCCATTCACACGATAACCGTTCCCGACATCGTTGATGTTGATAGCGGTACGCGCTACGCCTTTTCTGGCTGGGAGGATGACACGCCTTTGGCTGACAGAACTATCTCGAATGGGTCTTATACGGCCGACTATGAGCTGGAATATCTCCTTACAGTAAACTCTCCATATGGCTCAACGACCGGCGCCGGATGGTATAATGACAGCTCCAGCGCCAATTTTTCCGTCACGTCTTCCGTTGCCACAGAGAATACCAGGCGCTATTTCACGGGCTGGAGCGGCGACTCTGCCTTAACCTCGCCGGATGGCTCTTTAACGATGGATGCCCCTAAAACGGTAACGGCTGACTGGCGCTCCGAATATCTGCTTAAACTGGACTCGGTCTATGGCAAACCTGAAGGCGCCGGCTGGTTTGCTGCGGGAGCGCTAGTTAACATTTCTATCGAACCACCACTGGGTTTCCCCGTCCGGCAAGTGTTCGACGAATGGACCGGCAGCTTCTCCGGTACACAAGCCACTGCTCAAATAATTATGGATTCACCCAAAATAATTTTCGCTCACTGGCATACGGATTATTTCTGGTTGTGTATTGTTGTCGCTATTGTTATAGTTATTATTGTAGTGCCTGCAGCCGTTATTATCCTGATTTTCCTGAAGAGAAAAAGTAATTAACATATCAATATTTCCTGTTGCTGTTTCACTAAAACATTGCTTGATATCACTACCAGGTCAGGAGGATAAGCAGTGAAAAACTTATTGTCTAAGGTAACAATTGTTTCTTCAATAGTTTTCGTCTTTTTGCTTCTAGCCGGCTTTATCATACCGAGCGCGCCCGCCCAGGCTGCTGATGCTGTTCCGGAGTGCTGGGGGGTATTTGTTGGCGTCGCGAACTATCAATACCTGCCGGACCTGCGCTATAGTAACGCTGACGCTTCTAATCTGTATTTACAATTAAATGCTGTTTGGGATACCAACCATACCAAACTTTTAGTTGATTCTCAGGCGAAAAAGGCTGATATTTTGCTGGCTATCCAGTGGCTGGCCAATAGAGCCGGTCCCGAAGATACCGTCCTCTTCTCCTTTTCCGGCTACGGCTCATACATCGGGTTATTCCATCCCTACGATTCAACCGAAGTCGGCTCAACGAATGCCATCTCCCCCGCCGAATTAGCCAGCGCTTTCCAGTCGGTTAGGGCTGGCAAAATTGTCTTTATCCTGGACTTTGGCGCCGCGGAGACTTTCCGGCAGGCTCTAGCCGGACCCGGACGGGTTGTCATCATGTCATCCGGCGCTTCTGAAATTACCTATGCTATCACCTCATTAAAACATTCCGTCTTTATTAATTATTTACTAGAGGCGTTTACCCACTTTGATACCGCTGACAGCAATCACGACTATCAGCTTTCTGCCGAGGAAGTTTTTGCATATGCCGGTCCGCGCACCACGGCTTATGAAGCGGAGGACACAACCGATTTCCCATCTGTCCAACACCCCCTTATTGATGATGGCGTCTCCGGCAATCTGCCGCTTATCGCTAAGTTTAGCTTCTCGACGGATACTCAGCTTCCCTCCGGCACGACTGTCCTGACACTGGATGACCTTAGTTATAAGACAATGTTCGCGCCGCTTTACTGGGTACCCGGTAGAGACCATACGATGACTGTGCCACAGACCATTATGACTGGCAATGGCACGCGTTACGCCTTCGCCGTCTGGAACGACGGAGAAACATCAAACACTAGAATCGTCTCTAACGGGGCTTTCACGGCCCGCT
Source organism: uncultured Chloroflexota bacterium (assembly GCA_903915565.1). Classification (GTDB taxonomy): domain Bacteria; phylum Chloroflexota; class Dehalococcoidia; order Dehalococcoidales; family RBG-16-60-22; genus RBG-13-51-18. The sequence continues at coordinate 2,318 of CAIWTG010000039.1, read as the reverse complement.
ATAACAAAGAGTATCTCCTGACGATTAACTCGGCCTATGGCAATCCTGCCGGTGCTGGCTGGTATCAAAGCGGTGTCACGGCCAATTTTACGGTAACCTCTTTGGTCATTACTGCAGATTCCAAACACCACTTCACCGGTTGGAGCGGTAATTACGCAGGCTCCTCCAACAGCGGTTTGATAGTGATGAACGCCCCCGTAACAATCACCGCCAACTGGCGCCATGAATTCCTCCTTACCATTAACTCGGTCTATGGCGCACCGGTTGGCGCCGGCTGGTATAACGAAGGAGCAACCGCCAGCATTTCTATTGACCCGGCGCAGGGCTTTATCGTCCGGCATTTCTTCACCGGCTGGGGCGGTGATATTTCCGATAAGTCGGCTAACGCTGTTGTTAACATGACTTCACCCAAGGTTATCACCACCAATTGGGAGACCGACTATGTTCAGGCATATATCTTCATCGGCATCATCGTGTTAGTTGTGGGCTGCGGTGCCATCGTGGTCTTTACCTTACTTCGCCGACGTAATAAGAAACCAATTGCGAAAAAACAGCCAATACCGGATTATATACCACCGCCGCCACCGGCGCCGGCACCGGAACAAAAGACCAAGCCAAGGAAAAAGTCAGCCAAAAAACCCAAGCGATAGAGTTGACATTAACTTTTCCCGAATGTAATCTAAGGGTGAGGTATATTCATGCCGGATTGTCCTAACTGTGGGCTGGCTACGCAACGAACTAAGGACTGGGTTTGCCAGTGGTGCGGTTATCCGCTGGTATCCAGTTCTTACCCTGTAATTGATAAAACATATAAACAACTCCAGGCTGAGCGCAAAGCTGCGTCCAGTCCATACGCTGCCGCGCCGTCGGATTTCGTGCCCGAATATAAACCGGAACCGAAAAGAGAACCCATAGAGAGACCTGTTAGCCAACAGCCTCCCGCCCAGGCTTCTTACCCCCGGCCGGCGCCAAGTGTGGACTCTGACATTACGCCTGAATCTGTACTCATCAACCCTCCTCCGCCCAGGCCTGAACTAGCGGCAAGACCTGAACCCGTAGTCCCCCCGCCGGCCAAACCGAAAGAAGAAACACCACCGGTCGCTATGACGCCGGTACAGCCGCCGCCTGAAATAGAAACTCCGCCGGTATTTGTTGCTCCACCGCTGTCCCAGCCGAACCCGGCGCCGCAGCTTCCCCCGCAAAAGCAGACTCCCCCGGAACCGGCTCCTTTAGAAACGCCCTCACCCGCCCAGAAACAGCCGTTGCCGACAAAGCCCGAGTTTAATATGGAGCCTGACCCCGAACCCCTGCCTCAGGAGCTGATGTTAGAGCCGGAAGATATTGAGAATGGCATGGAGATAGCCGTTGAGCAGATTGACATGCTTTTTAAGACGCAGCGGGAAGCCGCCCAAGAAGCCTTCACCGGTAAAACCTTTATCATTCAAGGCATTGTGGAAAAGATATTCATCAGGGAGCACCTGGATATACGCTATATCCTGCTTACCGGTGTTCTGAAAGGGATAACGTGGAGTCTGCGCTGTACGTTTGAACAAGAGAATGGCAAGGCGTTGACCGGACTTCAGGAGGGGCAGGCGGTAAAACTGCGGGGTACCTACGACAGCATTGGGAAAAACATAATCTTTAAGAATTGCGCTTTAGTGTAGCCGGTTTCATTGCAATTTATACTGGTATTTTAGCGATAATTCCCAGCAGTTTATTTAAAATCCGGGCAGTGGCGCCCCAAATCCTCGTTCCTTGATAGTAATAGGCAAACGACTCCACCTTTTCCCCATTCAGCCTTTCCGTTTCGGGCTGGCGGCAATTTTCATCCTGCAGCGCCGCCAGGGGTACGCTGATAATTTTAGCCACCTCGTCCTTGTTAGCGACCAAACGGTAAGGCCAGGGTATAGTCGCAATAAATGGCGTAACGATGTAGTTGGAGGTCGTGGTTATCTCGTCGTCTAGCTCACCCAAAATGTTCACATCTTTTGGACTTAACCCGATTTCTTCCTCCGCCTCCCTTAAAGCCGTATCGCGCAGGCTTTCGTCTGCCTTTTCCCGCATCCCTCCGGGGAAGGAAATTTGACCCTGGTGAGTCTTAACCGTCATCGTCCGTTTGATAAAAACGATATGATATTGCCCGTCGTTTTTATACATGGGTATCAGTACCGCCGACGACACGCGGTCTTTATCGGTGATGTATTTTTTAGTTCTTTGTGACAGGAATTTTTTCAGCTCGGCTTCCATCGTCCCTATCTTATAAGAACGTGAAAAGAATTACAACGTTACTCGTTCTGGGAACATTTGAAAGAAATACA
>CAIWTG010000038.1 GCA_903915565.1 uncultured Chloroflexota bacterium | reverse complement strand
CGGGTTAATCCTGAAACTGCCGTAAGCGGGCAGAAAAAAACGGAGGAAGAAGATGCTAAAAAACAATATTATTCTTATCACAGCGGCCCTGTCGCTAATGCTGCTTCCCAATACAGCATTCCCGAAGAGCGACCCGCCGCCGACGCAACCGGCAATAGTAGCCACGCAAGTAAGTAAGCTTGCGGCGGATAATAAGCCGGCGATCCTGGAAACGGTTTATAAGGATGTGGTTAAAGAACCGGTGCTGTCGAAAGTACCTACGGAGATTCCGGTTTTTGAAGGGTATTCACCGGCGCAGCTAGAGAAAGACGAGATTCCGGCTAAATTTGACCGGTTCAAAAAGCCGATCTTTTTGGTAGAGTCGACCCCACTACCCTTGGAGATTGTTTTGAAGAAAATAGCGGCGATGGTAAACGTGGATTTGGTAATCAAAGAAGACGTTGATCGCCGGGTTGCCGTTAAACCGGAGATAAAAAACCAGGAAGTTTACAAGGCCTTGCGGGACATTCTTTCCCGTATCGGCTGTTCGTATCGTTTGAGCGATAATGCACTTACGGTTTTTAAGTTTGAACAAAGACGGTTTAACATTGTCATGGGCCCCATAGACTATACGCATCGCGCGACGATATCCAGCGAAAACAAGACCTCGGTGAATACGTCATCGACGAGCACCACAACTACCTCGGAAGAAAAACCAAAAATGGGTTCAAGCACTCACGTTGAAAGCACCTTGGAGATTACTTTTTGGAAAGAGCTGGATGCCAATGTCGCTAAAATGATTTCCAAAGAAGGCTGGTATTCGCTTAACAAAAGCGAAGGCATCATTATTGTCAAAGATTATCCGGCGGTACTGGATGAAATCGCCACATATCTGGAAACGGTAAATAGTTATGCTTCCCGCCAGGTGCTGGTCGAAGCGAAGATCGTGGAAGTGACTTTGTCGCAAAGCCATGCTTGGGGAATCGATTGGAATGAAGTTTACAAAGGGTATGGAAAAGTAAATCAAGTTACAACCGGTATCAGTCTCATCCAGGATGTCGTTGACAGCAATACATTATCGGTAACCGGAAGCGGCAGCCAACCCGGAGCTGGCGTCACCGCCAAGGGCGTACAGGGTATTTTACAGGCGTTGGAGCAACAGGGGGATGTTAATGTGGTATCCCAACCCAAAGTGCTGCTTTTAAATAATATTCCAGGCAATATCCAAGTGGTTACGAAGATCCCGTATATCTCTCAAGTTACCCAGAACATTTCCAACACGGCTGATACTACTTCTTATTCCGTTACTACCGACGAAGTTTTAAAAGGCGTTACTTTGGAAATGTCCGCGAAGATTATCGATAAAGACAACATTTATCTTAATCTTACGCCGATCGTTAAAGATTTGGTGAGCGACAATATTCCCGAAAAAACTTTCGGCGCGATCACGGTGCAATTACCCCAGACTACCGATCGAGCGCTCACCACTACGGTTAAGGTTAAAAGTGGAGAAACGATCATTATCGGAGGATTGATACAAAATTCCGAGGAGAAGAGTTCGAAAGCCGTACCGGTAATATCCAAAATTCCGTTTATCGGTTATTTGTTCAAGAGCGAATCAAAGACCAAGAAAAAAACCGAAATCGTAATGGTACTGACGCCAACATTGGCTAATTAAGGAAATTTATGGATTATCTGATTTGGGACAAACAGGTTTCTTACAGCGTCGGCGCCGAACAGGGCGTAATTGACGCAAAAGATGCGGGAAGCCTTTTAAAGGGCGCGAAGAAAACCTTCTGCGTTGCGGTAAGAACCCAGGCCGACGTGATAACAAGCGATTCCCCCGATCCGGAGAAGGTGGAAGCCCTGGCGCTAAAGCAATTTACCGGCGACCCGACATTGCAATTTGAATTGTTGGAAGGCGACCAATATCAGGTTTTTGCTTTGGCGCAAACCGCGTTAGCGGATATTCGGGAAAGCCTTGCGACCGAAAGGATCGCCCGTCTTGTACCTTACCAGATTGCGTTAAGGTATTTTATCCAGGAGTTTAAAATGCCGGTTACGTCCTACACGGCCTTTCTTGACGGCCGGGGCGACAGTGTCCTCTTGACCATATTTAACGGGCAGAGAGCTTCCGGCGTGCGTGACCTGCCTACGGAAAGCCACGCCTGTATTAACGAGCTGGTGCGTTCCCTGCGCGGTTACTGCAACGAAAGGAAATTGCAGGATACCGTATTTTCAGTAATCACCAACAACGTGGAGTTGCGCCAGGCTATTATCGATTTGTCCGATCAGACACTTATTGATAAAAACAGCATTGCCCTGGTGGACGACCGTTATCCGGCGATCACCGCCATGAAGCAGGGGAAAGATCTGTTGGAATTTGTCTTGCCGGAGCGGCTAGAGCAGGAGCAAAAAGAAAAAACTGCCAAACATGATAAAACCCTGCTGGCTTTAGGGTGTTCTCTAGCCCT
>CAIWTG010000037.1 GCA_903915565.1 uncultured Chloroflexota bacterium | reverse complement strand
GCCCGTTCGGCCCTTGCTGCAGCTTCTTTAGCAGTTTTATTGGCTTCATTGGCTGATTCCAGGACCGATTTTACCGTTGATTCCACGATACTGCTGGCCTTTTTCGCAATTTCTTCGGCCGAAACGGCAGTCTTTTGAGCCTCACGGCTTATCGCTTCAATACGCGCAAGGTTGCTTTGCGATAGATTTAATGCCGTTTCTGCGGCGTTCAAAGCTTCCTGGCCGATTTTTTCGGCACGGTTGATGGCTTCCTGGAAGACTTTGACCATAGCCTCGGCGTTTTCCTTCGGCCTTCTAGCCACGTCCTCCGCCTTCTTAATAGCTTCGTCGGCAGCCCTCAAGGTTGCCACCATCGCTTCTTTCGACTGGCGGCTTATCTGTTCAGCCCGGGCAACCGCCTCCTGCGCAGATTTAGCCGATACTTCGGCGTTTTCTCTGACTTCCTTGGCTATCTGTTCTGCCCTGGATACGGCTTCTTGGGCAACTTTAGCCGATGCTTCGGTTTTTTCCCTGGCTTCCTTCTCTATCTGCTCAACGCGGCGCAAAGCACCTTCAGCCGACTCGCCGCTCTCGCGGTTTACAGCTTCAGCTTCATTAGCGGCATTATTCCCGATTTCTCCGTCAATTTCTGGAGACATTTTTATTCCTTTACGTATTTATTACTATTGAGCTAATTATATGCTTCAAATTGTACTTTTTCAATAAATATGTAAAATATAGTTTGACGGCTGCTTCCCTTAGGAGTATTTACCTGCCGAAACAGATATTTAACCTATCCCAATTGACTTTATAACGTTTATATATTATGCTACAATGAATTAAAAGCTCCAAAATTTTGACTTTTTATACGAGGTGAATTGTGAAATTAGTAGTTGTGGGATTAGGACAATGTGGTGGCAGAATCGCCGATGAATTCGCTCGTCTTAATAGTAAAGCCGGAATCAAACGCGGACTAGATATCATTACGGGGTGTTTTGCGGTCAACACCGATGCTTCGGACCTTGTAGGGTTAACCAGCATCGGTAAAGACAGTCACCACCGCATCCTTATCGGGGGACGTAAAACCGGCGGGCATGGCGTCGGTAAGGTCAACGAGATGGGGGCGGAAATAGCCAGAGAAGACGCTGATAAAATCATCGACAACATGCGCAGCATCAAAAAATTCTTCGAAACAGACGCCTTCCTGCTCATCGCCGGGACGGCCGGCGGTACCGGTTCCGGGGCTATATCCGTCATCACGCAGTATTTAAAAGAGCGTTATTTTGATAAACCCGTTTGGGATCTGTGCGTCCTTCCCTTTGAGCATGAAGAAACGACTGAAGAGAGAACGGTTTTTAATGTGGCTACCTGCCTTAAGTCCTGTTATTCGGTGGCGGATGCTGTCTTCCTGGCAGATAACCAGAGATACGTCAGAAAAGACTCCTCCATTCAGTCCAACCTGGAAAAAATTAATTCTATGATTGTTTCGCCGTTTTATAATATCCTTTGCGCTGGCGAGGAGAAAAACGCCAAACATATCGGCTCCAAATTGCTCGATGCCGGCGACATCATCCAGACGGTCACGGGCTGGTCAACTATCGGCTACGGCAAGACTGTTGACCCCGCCTTTAAGATGCCCAAGTTCGGCGACGATTACCGCAATAAGGGCGCCGAAATCCAAAAGGGTATCCGGGCGATGGATGAAGCTATCAGCGAGTTGTCAATCAGGTGTAATCCCGCCGATGCGCGCCGGGCTCTATTCCTGGTGACCGGCCCGCCCAAAGAAGTTAACATGGATATGATTAAGCAAATCGGCGATTACATGAGAGACATCGCTCCGGAAGCTGTTATCCGCAACGGCGATTATCCTAGAGATAACGGGTTACTGGACGTCACTATACTATTCTCCGAACTTTCCAACATCGAAAAGGTCAAGAATTATTACGTCAGGTCTTCCAACCTGATTCCCGAGTTTAAACGACGGCAGGAAGAGACCGAAAGCCGACTAAAAGACCTGGACGATATCTCCAAAGATATTCCTTCACTCCTATAACTTAAGCAACTATGTATCGCTAGAGTCCCGACTAATCATCGGGACTCTTTTTTTAACAAATTTTTCATGTAATTTACTTGGGCATTCTGTAGCATTAGGAGTATAATAACACCGTAATGGCTTCTCAAGTATTTTATCGTAAATACCGCCCGCAGCAGCTGGCAGAAATTCAGGAACACGTCGCCAGGACGCTGCTCAATGCTTTGGCCACCGAACGCGTTTCCCACGCCTATCTTTTCTGTGGCCCGCGGGGCACTGGCAAGACCAGCACTGCCCGCATTTTGGCTAAAGCGGTTAACTGCCTGACTAACGGCAAGGGTGAGCCCTGTAACCAGTGTGCCATGTGTCAGTCTATTACCGAGGGCAGGGCTTTAGACGTTATTGAAGTAGACGCCGCCAGCAACACCGGCGTGGAAAACATCCGCGACCTGCGGGAAAAAGTGAATTACGCCCCCAATGAGGCGCGCAAAAAGGTCTACATCATTGATGAAGTCCACATGTTAAGTACTGCCGCCTCCAACGCTTTGCTGAAGACTTTAGAGGAACCACCCCCCCATGTAATGTTTATCCTGGCGACCACCGAGGTGCAAAAGCTCCTGCCGACCATCCTTTCGCGCTGCCAGCGCTTTGATTTCCACCGCCACTCGCTGGCCAATACCGTTAAAGAACTGGAGCGCGTCTGCCAGGGCGAAAGCTTTAAAGCCGAGCCCGAGGCTTTGAAACTCATCGCTAAAGCGGCTACCGGCAGTCTACGCGACGCCCTGAACCTATTACAGCAGCTTAATACCTTTTACGGCAACGATTTAAACCTCCACCAGGCGCAGGCAATGCTGGGCATTTCCGGCGACCAGCGTTCCAAAGAACTGGCCAAGGACATTATCAATAAAGACACCGCCGCTAGTATTACCACCCTGAATAATGTTAATAACGACGGGCTCGATCTGCGGCAATTCCACCGCGAGCTGGTGGAGTATTTAAGGCTATTGCTCCTCGTTAAAACCGGCTCCAGCGATTCTATAGAGTTGACCGACGAAGATACTAAAGAGCTTAAGGAACTGGCCGATAAAGCCACACTGGCCCAAATTTTAAAAGCCGTTAAGCGCTTTGGCCAGCTTGATTTGAGTTTAGATAATTATTCCACCCTGCCGCTGGAGCTGGCGATAGTCGATTCCATCCTGCCGGACGCCGAGCCAAAAGAGGAACCGGTGCGCCGCGCCGAACCCGAACCGCCGGTTCGTAAGGCAGCCCCCAGAATTTCCCCGCCGGTTGCTGCACAAAAGCCGGTCCAGCCGGAGGAGAAAAAGAGTTCCAATCCCGAGCCGGTGCCCAAAGCCGCAGTTGCCGAAAAATCCGCCCCCCAAAAGCCGGACAATACGGTGACCGACCCTCTGGATAACGGCAATCCCATCGCCCAACTGCAGAGCCATTGGAGCAAAATGATTAATGAAG
>CAIWTG010000036.1 GCA_903915565.1 uncultured Chloroflexota bacterium | reverse complement strand
TGCGCTGGCAGAAGGCTCCCGCCGCTTCTCCGATAAATACGGCGTCCCCGAATATGCCATGCAAGTAAAGGGAATGGAATTACCCGCCTACGAACCGCGCGCCATGGGCGTGCAGGGACTGTCTTTTGCCACTTCTAACCGCGGCGGCTGCCATCTGCGGGGGAATATGCTCGGGCCGGAACTGCTCGGCGTGCCGAAGATTGTCGACCATTCCGGCGCTTCCGGGACCGTCGGTCTTCTGATTTATCATCAGCACCTTTCAGCCGCATTTGACTCCCTCGGCGTTTGCAAGTTTGCCGGTTTTGCGGTCAGCGATGAGATGCTGGCCCGGATGATGACAGCCATTACCGGAATCGCATTTGTCCCGCATGACCTTCACGCCGCGGGCGAACGCATCTGGAACTTGGAGCGGCTTTACAACATTAGAGAAGGCTTCACCGCAAAGGATGATACCCTTCCGAAGAGATTTACGGATGAGCCGTTAAAAAGCGGCGCCGCTAAAGGCCGGGTCGTCAACCTGGTTCCCCAGATGGAAGAATATTACCGTTACCGAGGCTGGAGCACTACCGGTGTCCCCAGAAAAGAGAAACTGAAACTATTGGGATTGGAGGCATAAAATGTTAGAAGAGTTTCAGCGTATCGGACGTGATTTATTTCTCAGCGGGTTAGTAAGTTCTCACGGCGGCAATATGAGCGTACGCATGGGCGACCGCGTGCTGATTACGCACCGCGGCTCTCCGCTCGGTCAAATTACTGCAGAAGACATCGTTGAGACGGGTCTTTACGATAACGACAGCAACATTATGCTCGCTTCTTCGGAAACCCCGGTACACCGCACGATTTACCAGCAGACTGCCGGACTGGCAATTGTGCACGCCCATCCAAAAGTCGCCGTAGCCCTTTCGCTGTTTGAGGATGAAATCATCCCCATCGATAACGAAGGTTCTTACCTTTTGCATAAAGTGCCGGTTATTTCCTCGGAGATTGCCTCCGGCACGGCGATGGCGGGAATCGTGGCGGAATCACTGCAAAAATATAAAATCACGATGGTCCGCGGGCACGGCTGCTTCGCCATCGGCCAGGTCCTCGAAGAAGCATGGCAGTGGGTATCCTGCCTCGAAGAGTCCTCATTGGTGATTTACTACGCCCGCACCCTCGGCGGTCAGACCAAAGAATTCCGTAAAAACGCCGACCAGTATAAGAAGTGGTAGGCTTAAATACTTAACTCTGCGTCTTAAGGAGAATAGCGATGAAAGTTACCACCGCCGGACTAAAAAAGCTGGAAACCACCTACAAAGGCTATCTCGAAGGGGAAATCATCGACCGGTTTTTCGATGAGTTCGGCATCCGGTTTGCCGCCGGGCTGTGGGCAGCCGGCAGTTTTAACGACCGTTTTGTCGGCAGCGGCTACAATCCGGGACTGGATGATAGTCTGACTGCTAAAATGGAGCGCGTGACCCAGGCCGGTATCAAAGGCTGTGAATTCCACGACTCTCAATTTGTCAGCACCAGCCTCGTCGTCGATAAAAAGAAAATCGCGGAAATCAAAGCCGCATTGAAAAAATACAAATTAACCCC
>CAIWTG010000035.1 GCA_903915565.1 uncultured Chloroflexota bacterium | reverse complement strand
TGTCAGCAGCGACCAGCATCGGCTTATGCCCCTGGTGCTTTAGGAGGAGGGCGAGCTTGGCGGCGGTGGTGGTTTTACCAGAACCCTGCAGTCCGACCATCATTATGATGGTGGGGGGTTGGGAAACGACTACGAGCTTTGAGGAAGTGCCGTCGCCGAGGGTCTTAACTAATTCTTCGTTAACGATTTTGACGATTTGCTGCCCGGGCGTCAGGCTCTCCATCACCTCTTTGCCGACGGAGCGGTCTTTAACGCGTGTGGTGAAGTCCTTAACGACCTTAAAGTTGACGTCAGCCTCTAACAGCGCCAGCCGCACCTGCCGCATCGCCTCGTCAATGTCTTTTTCCGTCAGCTTGCCGCGGTTCCCCAAAAACTTAAAAACCGCATTCAGTTTTTCCGTTAACGCTTCAAACATATTAGTTTAATTATAAAGCGTACCAGAGGCAACATCAATGGAAAGCCTTCCTCACCTTAAACCATACCGGCGAAAGCCGGTATCCAGCCCCTTCCCCGCTCATCCGACGAAGCCTTGGCGTAGTTGGGTCATTCCCGCGTTTATCCTGAGCTTGCCGAATGGACAAGCGGGAATCCATCATCCACCACGTAATGTTAGGGGTATATTCGTCCCTCTCCCTGCTAGCGGGGAGAGGGATAAGAGGGTAAAGGGTCGTTATCTACCCTTACCCCCACTCCCTAAAACATGTTACAATATCTCTGTATGTCCCAATCTAAATACTCTAAATACATCGTCACCGACCTCCAAGCCCCGAACTTTACCGGCGAAGCCGTCGCCCGCTATAACACCTTCGGCCGCCGCATCCTCTGGCTGGACAAAAACATCGTCCCCGGCTCCTTCCAGATGAACTGCTCCTGGTATCTCAAGTCCCTCCCCAAAGGGCCTCCCGCCCATACCCACGACTGCGATGAAATTCTCGGCTTCTTTAGCGGCGACCCCGAAAATCCCTACGACCTCGGCGGCGAGATAGAGATTTTCCTTGAAGGCGAGCGCCACGTTATCACCCAGAGCGCCCTGGTCTTTTCCCCCGCCGGGATGAATCACTGCCCCCTCAATCTCCTCCGCGTTGACCGCCCCATCTTTCACTTCTCCGTCGTCACCGCCGGCGAATATATCGTTAAACCGACGGTAGAAAATAAAAACCCCAAACCCACCTACCGCGACCACATCGTTACCGAGCTGCACGAGCCGGAGGAGAGAAAGAAACAGGCGCCTGTTTACAATAAATACGCCAAGCGCGTCCTCTGGATGGATACCGACGTCGTTACTCATGCCTTTAATATCAACGTGTCCTGGTATTGCAAGGCTTCCACCACCGTTGACGATAAGCCCCACACTCATCAACAGGATGAAATCATCGGCTTCATTGGCGGCGACCCCGCCCACCCCGAAGACCTTAACGGGGAGATTGAGATGTATCTGGAAGGGGAGCGGCACATCATCAACAAAAGCGCCATGCTCTTTGTCCCCGCCGGTATGGTCCACTGCCCCTTAACTCTCCTCCGCGTCGACCGCCCCATCATGCATTTCACCGTCGTTAAAGCCCCCCACTACGTTAAAAACGAAAAACTCTAGTTGTCTCCCTGACCCTGGTTATTGTATCTTGTGTCTTGCTATTTCCCCACGGGGTCGTGCTACAATAAAATCGCTATGATTCCCGTCCGCTTAAAAATGCGCAACTTCATGTGCTACCGTGATAACGTCCCGGTGTTGGATTTTTCGGGCATCCACCTCGCCTGCCTTTCCGGCGATAACGGCAACGGCAAAAGCGCTATCATCGACGCCATTACCTGGGCGCTCTGGGGCAAGTCCCGCGCCGATAGTGACGATGAACTTATCTATACCAGTCAGTCGGAGATGGAGGTGGAGTTCGAGTTCAAGGTCAGCGACCAGCTCTACCGCATTATCCGCAAGCGCTCCCGCCCCAAAAAGCGCACCGGCGCCGGGCAGTCATCGCTGGAGTTCCAGATAAGTAATGGCAGTGATTTCCGTCCCATCACCGGCAACACTATCTCCCTGACGCAGCAGGAAATCATCAACGTCCTCCACATGGACTACGATACATTTATCAACAGCGCCTACCTCCGCCAGGGTCACGCCGATGAGTTCACCCGCCAGCAGCCCGCCAAGCGTAAGGAAGTCCTGGGCAGCATTTTGGGGTTGGACATCTATGACCACCTGGAAGAACAGGCCAAGGACCAGGTCAAGCAGTTTGAGGCCGATAATGCGCAGATAGAAACGATGCTGCAGGACATCGCTACCGAGCTGGCGCAAAAACCAACTTTCGAGGCCGAGCTTGAACAAACGACCAAAGCCTTAGCCGCCGTTGAGGCAGTAGCCCAAAAGAAAGAAGCGACGCTTAATAAGTTGCGCCAGCACAAAGAAGCTTTGGAAACTAAAAAGACCCAGCTCGATGAACTGGAAACACGTCTCAACACCAGCCAGCGCAACCTCCAGCGTTGGGAGGAGCAGGGGACGCAGCACCAGGGCAAGATAAAGCAGTACGAACAAGTTATCACCCGGCAGGCCGATATTGAAGCCGGATTTAAACAATACAGCGGCCTTAAAAAAGTAGTTGACGACCTCGACCAGAAGTCTATGCTTTCGCGGAAACTGGAAGACCAGAAAAACCTCCTCGACCGGAAAATCGACCAGGCTAAGAACGAGTTATTAAAAAGTCACGCCGTCATCGAGAGCAATATCCGCGAACGCGAAAAGAAAATCCAAACCCTCCCCGAACTCAAAAATCAGCTTGGCCAGGCGCAAGCTCACCTGCGTTCCTTAGACGAAAAAGAAGCTGCCGTACGCCAACAGGAACAAAGTGCCCGAGAGGCGCAGTCGCAAATCAGCCTCTTAAACGCCGAGAACGCGCGGCTGGAAAAAGAAATCATCGAGGCGCAGGAAAAACTGGACATGATTGCCGCCCATTCTGTTGCCCATGAGGAGACCAGGTGCCCCCTCTGTGAACAAGACCTAACCCGTGAAGCTTTAGAACTTATCACCGCCAAATACACCACAGAAAAGCAGACCAAGATCACCCGGCTGAAAGAAAACGGTGAAAGCTTAACTAAGAAAAAATCTGAATATGAAACTCTGGCGCAAGAAAAAGCTAAACTCGAAGCATCAATCAACCAGGAGAAGACCAAAGCCCAGAGCCAGATAGGCGCTTTGACTAAGGAAATCACCAGCACCGAAGAAGAAGGCAATAAACTGGCCGAACTTAAAAACGGTCTCGCCGCGGTAGAAGAGCAGCTGGCCAAACGCGATTTTGCCGCCGCCGAACTGACGGCTCTGGACGCTATTGAAAAAGACTTGAGCAATCTTAAATACGACGCCACCAATCACGAGCAGTCCCGCCAGCAGCTTAAGCAGTTGGAAAACTTCCAGCGCGAAAAAACCATGCTGGACGAAGCCGAAAAACTCATCAGCCAGGAAAACGAGTCGGCCAAAAGAGCCGCCGAAGAAGCACAAACATTACGCGAGGGCATTAAAGCTGATAGCCAGAAAAAAGCAGCCTTGACCGCCGAACTGGAGCAACTCCCCCGGCTGCGTGAAGAAGTTGTCGCGGCGGAAACCGAGTATAAAAACGTTAGTGTTCAGCGCAGTCAGGCGCAGGAAGAGGTCGGGAAAGTCCGCGCCAAACTCCAGCGTCTTTACGAGTTGGAGACAAAAAAGAAGGAAAAAGAAACCCAGCTGTCGCAGGCGTCCAAAGAGGTCAATATCTACCGCGAGCTCTCTAAAGCCTTCGGGAGAAATGGAATCCAGACGATGATTATTGATGCTATCCTGCCGGAAATTGAGGATGAAGCCAACAAGCTGTTGAGCCGGCTCACCGATGGCAGGATGACACTTAGGATAGAGCTCCAAAAGCTTACTAAGAAAGGCACGATACAAGAAACTCTGGATATCGTTATCGGCGACGAATTAGGGACGCGGAACTACGAAATGTTCTCCGGCGGCGAGGCTTTCCGCATCAATTTTGCCGTGCGCATTGCTCTCTCCAGGCTTCTAGCCAGGCGAGCCGGGGCGCCCCTGCCGACGCTTATTATTGACGAGGGGTTTGGGACGCAGGACAGCACCGGTATGGAAAAGCTGAAAGAAGCGATTAATTCCATTCAAGGGGATTTTGAAAAGATTTTGGTCGTCACCCATATGGACGAGCTCAAGGATGCCTTTGAAACTCGCATTTATGTAACCAAGACCGCCGCCGGCTCAACCATCAGCGTGAACTAGTGAATCGCTCTGTCATTCTGGCGGAGGTCAGAATCCATTGGCGGGGAATAGGCGGGGCGTAACTCC
>CAIWTG010000034.1 GCA_903915565.1 uncultured Chloroflexota bacterium | reverse complement strand
CTGCCCGCTGGAAAGACGTGGCTTTCTCGACATCCAGTCTATCGGGAAAAGTCACGTGCTGGCCGGAATAATAATGCTTGAAACGCTGGATGAGGTCCTGGAAAAATCTATTATCATGTCTGGCGTCTTGTATCGCCAGCTCTGTTAAAGCGTCTTCTTTTGACGGTAAGGGCAGAGTAGTGCGCCGCAGACCGGTAGGCGAACCCAATATCCCCACCCAGCCCGCCCTGGTTTTAAATATGGCGTAATAAAGCTTTTTACTCACTACTTATACTCCGGCTCGATGAGCCCATAATCGCCATCGTTGCGGCGGTAAAGCAAGCGAACCTCGCTGGCATTAGCGTCGAAGAACAGGAAAAAGTCGTGGCCAAGATTTTCCATCTGGACGATGGCTTCTTCCAGCAGCATCGGTTCAAGCATAAAGTGCTTGGTTTTAACGACCTTTCGATAGTTGGGAGCTTCAGCTCGCTGGAACTTGCCGCGCGCCAGGGGATTGCGCCGTCCGCCGCGATAGACTTTTCCCTTATGTTTTTCCAGCTGCCGCGTCAGGACCACCACAACCTTATCGACGGCTTGAAAGAGGTCTTCGGCTCTTTCTTCGGCGTGAAACGCGGCATTGCCAATGCCGCTGTTAACCGTCGCCTTGACTAAATAGTGCTGCTGGCGCGATTTAGTTTGTTCTTCGGAAATCTCGGTTTTAACGTCAGTAATACCGGGGAAGTGTTTATTTAGTTTACTTAGCTTTTGCTTAATATAGCTGTGCGCCTTGACGGGCAATTCCGTATTGATCCCCGTAATATGAAGTTCCATCTTTTCACGCTCCTTCTTAAGGCAAGCATCCTATATTTCTAGAGCTATCGTCAAGCCGTAGACGGAGGCAACTCCGCCGGCTTTAAGCACCGCGGAACAGGCATTGAGCGTTGCGCCGGAAGTAGAAACATCATCAATCAATAAAACGTGTTTTCCTTCCAGCCGCTGGTCAATGCAGACAAAGGCGCCGGCGATGTTTTTATGGCGTTCGGCGGCGCTGGTTGTCCGCACCTGCGGGGGAGTATTGATTTTACGGATGAGGGAGTTTTCGACCAGCGGCAAGCCGTTCAACCGGCTTAGCCCGAGGGCGATTAAGGATGATTGATTATAACCGCGTTCGCGTTCCCGCCGGTGATGTATCGGCACCGGCACGAGGACGTCGCCTGGCAGGGGATTTTCCAAAAGGAATTCGTGGAGGAAACCGGCTAATAAGGGGGCGATAGCTTTGAGGTTCTGGTATTTGAGCTGATGGACGACCTGACGAATGACCCCGCCAAATAGGAACGGGGCGCGTATGCCGTCAATGGCTGCCTGCCGACCGATGCAGCCGGGGCAGGTGTTATCAATGGTTAAGGGGCGTCCGCAAACGGAGCATATGGGCGGGGAAATGTAGGGTAACTGCCGACGGCAGACATCGCAAATGTAATCGCCTTCCCGGCCGCAGCCGATGCACCACGGCGGGAAGAGCAGATCAAGTGCTGCCCTCTTCAGATTTGTTATTGAAGGAAGCAAGGCTGCCATCCACAATAACAGATTTAGGTGACTAACTAATACTATCTGGGACGGGAATTATGTAGAGCGCCGCTCATGACAGGTTCGTCTCTATAGACATCACCATTCCTGATTTTAAGGTTGAAGCCGCAATCAGGATTGGTGCAAACCCACGCCTTAAATTGTATCGATGCTCCCTGACTGCCGAAGTCGGATAAAGGCACAAGGTCACCAGTATTACACTTTTGGCATTTAGGAAAATTGAACTGTTCCATAGGGGTCCTCCTCCCAACCGATAATATAGATAAACTTATCTAGTATACTCTGATATCCTACGTCTTAGCAAGTTAAGTTACGGTGTTATGGCTGATAATACGAGGAGGAGCGCAACATTTTCTCTTTAGTTGCTGGCTCTTCCTAAAAAATCTAAATTAAGTTTTTGTCGCCTTGATTTAACGGGTTAGTCAGTAGAAAAGTGCCGGGCGATTCTTTCCATGTTTTTAACGGCGTCTTCCTGTCTTTCCTCTACCTTGGTCATCTCGGCGGTCATGGTGTTCTGGCTCTCGCGCAGGTTGGTAAAGGCAGTGCTCAACGTTTCGATTTTCGCCGCCAGGTTATCCGTGCTCTGACTAAAGGTTCTAAGTTCCTGGCTCAAAGCCGCCGAGTATCCATTGATGCCTTTAACGTCCTGCCCGAACGCGCTTAAACTCATGGCAAAGGACTTAATATCGAGGCTCAAGCTCCGGGCGCTCTCGCTAAAGACTCGGGTATCCTGCATCATGTTTTCTATGGATTTCTGCATGTTTCTGAAATAGACCCAGACGATGGCTAAAAACGCCAGCAGCACCACAATCCCCACCCCGATAAGTATGGCCGTGATATCTTGTATGCTTAGTTCCATACTGCCTCCTCTTTTAAACTTTCCTCACAGGCTAGTACAAATATCAATAAAACAAATCCAGCTTAACTTGACTGGTTCGTTTAATAGTAGCACTTAAACTTGTATAAAATCAATAGAAGCTAACGTGCCCAATATTTATAACGTTTATACTAGTCCTTTTGTTTGCCGTCGGCGTTGATAAATATCATTTTGTCGCGCATTTCCTCGGAAACCAGCTTTTTCAGCGACGTTTCGGTGAGCTTGGGGGCGTACTGGCACTGGATAAAGAGGAAGGGCCGCCGCACTTTAAGGATACGGAAGGGGGCGTGGACGAATTTCGCCGGTATCCATATCATCGTGGAGACGGTAATGATGTGGCTTTCCAACTCCGGGCCCATGCACATTTCCATATCCGCTCCCAAATCCTGGGGGTTGGCGGGGTCGGTGCCTAAAGCTACCAACAGCTCCGGGTCCTGATGAATATGGGGTCCATGCCCGGCGACCTTGGTCGCCTCCTCGCCCATAAGCATGACGGAAAAGTATTTGCTGCCCGCGATAATGTCATTATCGGTATAAGCCACCATCGAGGGCATGCGCCCGAAGCCCTTTTTGCGCTGCTCCTCCGGCAATTCGTGGAGGAAGTACTGACTGTATTTCATAAGTTTCACCTATCCTTTTACTATCGCTTTAGCCGGGCACCACCATTCGTGGGAAAAACAGGTATCGCAACTGGTGCACTTGTGCTCGTCTATTTTTACCGTATACAGTGTCAGACCGTCGTTTTCCGTCGCTTTATCCACAACGACGAAGGCTTTTTCCGGGCAGTCCTGCGTCACGCACAGCCCGCATTTGAGGCATTTTTCTGGGTTTATTTTGTATACCATTTGTCCCTCCAGACTCACAATTAAACTTTAGTTTACATTTAAACGGACGAATAATCAAATGGGTGAAGTTTGACATTCGCCAACCCAAATAGATAGACTAACGGTAAGTTTATAAAAAGGGGGCATTTATGAAAGTTAAAGCAGCCGTTATGTATGAATTAAACCAGCCTCTGGTGATGGAAGAATTAGAGTTAGACCCGCCGGGAAAGGGCGAGGTTATGATAAAAATGGCGGCGTGCGCCATCTGCCACAGCGATATCCACGCCATGAAGGGCGAGCACGGCGATATTAAACTGCCGGCAATAGCCGGGCATGAGATATGCGGTTTTGTGGAGGAAGTGGGGGAGGGAGTCATTTACGTTAAAAAGGGCGATAAGGTCATCGCCAGCATTATACCGGAGGGCTGCGGGCAGTGTTACTATTGCCGCATGGGGCTTTCCAGCCAGTGCACGACCAACAAGCTAGCTCTTTATAAGGTGGGGAAATTCGTCAATAAAAAAGGACAGCGCTTGACGCAGTACGCCGGCGCCGTAGCCGGCTTTGCGGAATATGCCACTATTCCAGAAGTTAACCTGGTTAAAGTACCCGATGATATGCCGGAGGATAGGGCTTGCCTCCTGGCTTGCGGCGTAATTTCCGGTTTCGGGGCGATATTATACCGGGCCAAGGTAACGGCCAACAGCAGCGTAGCGGTGGTTGGCTGCGGGGGCGTGGGCCTCAATGCGATACAAGGGGCGAAGTATATTGGCGCCTATCCCATTATTGGCGTTGACGTCAAAGACAATAAGCTGGCCAATGCCAAAATCTTCGGGGCGACGCACACGGTTAACCCCAAGGCGGAAAAAGACCCCATCAAAGCGATTTTCGACATTACTTACGGGCGGGGCGCGGATTACGTTATCGTCGCGGTGGCAGGGATAGAGATACTGCGCATGGGCTTTATGATGGCTGCGCGCGACGGCTTAGTAAATATTATCGGGCACGGGCACGGCGAAAAAATGACCGATTGGACACCGCTGGACTTTATGGGGGGTAAGCGGCTAACCGGCAGTGCGATGGGGGCGGTAAAGCTGCGCATCGACATCGCGCGTTTGATTGAGCTCTATAAAGCAGGGCGGCTCAAGCTGGACGAGCTGGTCTCCGGACATTACACCTTTGATAAAATCAACGAAGCGCTGGTTTCATCGGAAAAAGGCGACGTGATACGCAACGTGATTATGTTTTAAGGTTACCGCCCGGCAGTAAAAACCGCACTCTTTTGGAGTAATTACGTTTGCCAACCGCACGCAACTGCGTGTAAAATATATAGTGAAAGAACGTTAATTATATTCCAAAAATCCCCTTCAATTAATTACATTAGTGTGGAGTAATCCATGCTTCGGTCAGGAGGACTGTCTTGAACAAGGTAGCTGAAGTCACTTTAACATCGGATGCCCCCGGCGTAACGATGTTCATGCTCGGCAACGAAGCCATCGCCCGCGGGGCTATTGAAGCCGGCGTCCAGGTTGTCGCCGCTTATCCCGGCACACCGTCCAGCGAGATTTCTGAAACGCTGGTGAACAACTCGAAGAACACGGGCATGTACGCCGAGTGGTCTATTAACGAAAAAGTCGCTTTTGAAATTGCGCTGGCGGGGTCCATCAGCGGCCTGCGCTCGCTATCTATAATGAAGCACGTCGGCGCCAACGTCGCTCACGACCCCATAATGACAGCCTCCTACATGGGCGCCCGCGGCGGGTTCGTCATGATTTCCGCCGACGACCCGGGGCAATGGAGCTCCCAGAACGAACAGGATAACCGCTACCTGGCGCGACAGGCGTATATCCCAGTGCTGGAACCCTGCTCCGCGCAGGAAGCCAAGGACATGATGGTTGACGCCTACCGCCTTTCCGAGGAATTCGGGCAGATTTTTATGCTGCGGTCGGTTACACGCATCGGACATGCGCGCAGCCAGGTCGTCCTCGGTGGAATCGAGTCGAATAAACGGCAGGCAAAATTCGTGAAAGACCCGGTCAAACTCGTCTGCCTCCCTGCCAACTACCGCATCAACCGCCGGCTGGTCATTCAGCGCATGGCTAAAATTAAGGAAATGGTTGACAGCCTGCCTTACAACCATATTGACACTAAAAAAGGCGCGAAACTGGGCGTCATCACCTGCGGGATTTCTTACGGCTACGCCCTAGAGGCGATTCAGTGGCTGGGGCTGGAAGACAAAGTTTCTATTTTAAAAATCGGCACGCCGTACCCCATGCCGGAAAAGCTTACGCTCCAATTCTTAAAGTCCGTGCCGGAGGTGGTGGTAGTCGAAGAGCTTGAGCCTTTTGTTGAGGATTCGGTCAAAGTCATTGCCCAACAGGCAGGCATCATGATTAAAATCCACGGCAAAGACGTTGTACCTCTGGCAGGGGAATTGGGGAGCAGAGTGGTTGCCGAGGCCTTAAGCAAATTAACCGGAGTTAAACCGCCCGTTGATTTTGCGGCGATTGATAAATTAAGAGAAGAAACCGCCGCTCTTTTACCGCTCCGCCCGCCGACGATGTGTGCCGGATGCCCGCACCGAGCATCGGCTTATGCTATTAACATCGCCGCCAGACGGTACCAGCAGGCAATCGGTAAAGAGCCGGTTAAAACAGGCGACATCGGGTGCTATGCTCTGTCCGCTAACCCGCCGCTGAGTTCCGATGATACTGCCATTTGCATGGGTGGGGCTTTCGGTTTAGGCAACGGATTTGCCCATATACTAGATGTTCCGGTTATTGCCCATCTGGGCGATTCAACGTTTTTCCATTCCGGCATCCCACCAATGATTAACGCGGTTTATACTAAATCCAACCTAACGATGGTTGTCATGGATAACTCGACTACCGGCATGACGGGTTTTCAACCCCACCCCGGCGCTAATCCCGACCCCACGATTAACGTAAAAATCGAGGACATTGCGCGGGCGAGCGGCATTAAATTCGTCGAGGTGGTTGACTCGTTTGACCTGCCCAAGTTGATTGACGTTGTGGAAAGAGCCATAAAGTTTGAAGGTCCTTCCCTCATCGTGGCGCGGCGCATCTGTAATATTTTGGAACAGCGTGAAAAACGCAAGACCGGCGCAAAGACCGTACCCTACATCGTCGACCCGGCCAAGTGCCTATCCGGCGCTCCGCCAGCCTGCCAGGCGACCTGCCCGCTGCATATCGATATCCGCGGCTACGTCAGCTTGATTCAAAAAGGCAAGTTCGACGAGGCTTTGGCTTTGATTAAAAAGTCCCTGCCCTTCCCCGGCATCATCGGGCGAATTTGCACGCATCCCTGTGAGACCAAGTGCAAACGCAGTGAGGTTGAAGAGGCTATTTCCATCAACGCCCTAAAGCGCGCGGCGGCCGACTTTGGCAAATACACCGACGATTTATCCGTCGCACCCGACAAAAAAGAGAAAGTGGCTATCGTCGGCGGCGGGCCGGCCGGCATGATGGCGGCTTACGACTTGCGCAAAATCGGTTATAAAGTCACCATTTTTGAAGCGAACGCTAAATTGGGCGGCATGATGGCGGTGGGCATCCCGGAGTTCCGCCTCCCCCGTGATATTCTCACTAAAGAAGCGGACATCATTAAAAAAATGGGCGTAGAAATTAAGCTCAACACCCGCGTGGGCAAAGATATCACTTTCGAGAATTTACAAAAAGACTACAACGCCATCTTTGTCGCCGCTGGGGCGCATAAGGGACGCAGCCTCGGCATTGAAAATGAGCATGCCAAGGGCGTGATTGACGGCACGGAATTTTTATATAAGGTCAACACCGGCGAAAAAATCAATCCGGAGGCCAAGGTTGTGGTGGTAGGTGGCGGCAACGTGGCCATCGACTGCGCCCGAACCTGCGTCCGCCTCGGCTTTAAAGACGTCACCATCGCCTATCGTCGGTCCAGAGCTGAAATGCCCGCCATCGCTGAAGAAGTCAACGAGGCAGAACACGAAGGCGTTAAACTATCGCTGTTATCCGGTCCTAACAAGGTCGTCGTTAGCGGCGGCAAGGTAAGCGGACTGGAATGCGTTAAAATGGAACTCGGCGAGCCGGATGCCAGTGGTCGGCGCCGTCCAGTGCCTGTCAAAGGCTCGGAATTCGTTATTGAAACCGGGTTAATTATTGCCGCGGTTGGCGAAGAGCCGGATTTGGAATTTATGGCCGGCGCTGCCGCTAAAGCGGTATCCAGCGGCTACGTTAAAGCCGACCCTATCACCCTGGAAACTAACGTTAAGGGCGTCTTCGCCGGAGGCGACGTTGTTACCGGTGCGGCAACAGTTATCCAGGCGCTGGCGGCGGGACGTAAAGCTGCCAAATCCATTGATAAATTCTTCAAGGGCGAACCAATCAACGCCGGACGCGAAGGCGAAGAGATCTTTGAAAGCAAGCTGATTGTAGATACCTGGGACGTAGCTAAAGCGCCCCGCGCATCCGTACCGACCTTACCCGTAGAAAAACGCAAAGCCAACTTTAAAGAGGTAGAAACCGGCCTGACTAAAGAAACGGCCGTACAAGAAGCTAAACGCTGCCTCCAGTGCGACTGCAAGATATGCATCAACATGATAGCCTGCCCGGCATTGATAACCGACAGCAACGGGAAAGTAGCGGTGGATGCGGCAGGGTGCCCGGGCTGCGGCGTCTGCGCGCAGGTCTGCCCATTTGAGGCAATCCTTCCGACACCGGAAGGACCAGGAGAATAACATGACTGTGAAAAATAGAGAAATTAACATTATTATTTGCGGAACGGGCGGACAGGGTGTGGTGCTGGTCTCTGAACTGCTGGGCAATGCAGCCGTCAGGGACGGCGTAGCCGTTAAAGGGTCGGAGGTTCTGGGTATGGCGCAACGGGGCGGCTCGGTCTTTAGTAATTTGAGACTGGGAGGGGACGTTATTGCGCCGATGACCCCGGAAGGCAAGGTAGACGTCCTTATCGCTGTAGAGCCGTCGGAGGCTTTAAGAAATATCCAGTACCTAATTAAAGACGCCGTCGTCGTCCTTAATACGACAACCGTAATGCCCTACACAGTGTACCTCGGGCAGAGCGGCTATCCCACACAGGAGCAAATTATTGAAAAGCTGAAGAAGGTCACCAGCCGTATTATTACACTCAATGCTTCCGGACTGGCTAAAGAAGCAGGTAGCGCACAAGCGACCAACGTGGTAATGCTGGGGGCTTTATTCGGTACGGGGCTGATGCCCGTTAAAGAAGAGACGGCTAAAGAGGCTATTTTGTTGCGCTTTAAAGCCAAGGTGGGGGAGATAAACATTAAAGCCTTCGACCTTGGGTATGACTTTGTTAAGAAGGCGCTGGCCGGGGCAACGAAGTAGGGAATCTCGTAAATTCTAACTAACTGGATACCGACTTTCGTCGGTGTGGGTTGTTAGTGATACTTCTGGTAATATTCTTTCGTAGAGTCATCTTTTGCAGATGACGGTGCATACTTCTCCATCT
>CAIWTG010000033.1 GCA_903915565.1 uncultured Chloroflexota bacterium | reverse complement strand
GGACTGGGCTTAGCACTTTCGAAGCAGGTGGTTGAGCTGCACGGAGGCAAAATCTGGGTGGAAAGCGATACGGGCGCCGGCAGCAAGTTTTACTTCTTTATACCGCTACGGCCAGCGGTGACAGCCACGCGATAATAAGGAGCACTATGAAAGTTCTAGTCGTCGAAGACAACCCGGGAATTATCGAAGTTGTTTCGCTGTGTTTCCAGCTGCGCTGGAGCGGCACAACGGTAATTTCCGCTGCCACCGGCCGCAAAGGCATCGAACTGGTGGAAACAGAAAGCCCCGACGTCATTATTCTGGATATAGGTTTGCCGGACATAGACGGTTATCAGGTGCTCAAAGAAATCCGACGCTTTTCGGAAGTCCCGGTGATAATGCTAACGGTCAGAGGTGAGGACACCGACGTCGCTAAAGGACTGGAGCTTGGCGCCGACGATTATATTACCAAACCATTCAGCCATATCGAACTAATCGCCCGGGTACAGGCAGTACTGCGCCGCTCACAAGGATTATCGGTAACTGATGATGAAAAGCCATTTACCTCCAGCAAACTATCGGTAGACTTCGCCCGTAATGAAGTCACCATAAACGGTCAGTCAACCAAACTCACCTCGACCGAAAGAAAGTTGCTGTATCACCTGATAAGGAATGAAGGGCGGATACTATCGCACGAGAGTCTATTGTCAAAAGTCTGGGGCGACACTTATGTGGACGCGAGAGACCTTCTGCGCGTGCATATCCAGCACCTGCGCCAAAAGCTCGGCGATAATACCGAAGTCCCGTCCATCATTACCACCGAACACGGTATCGGCTATAAATTTGTGCGGCCAACCGGCTAAACTTTTTTCATTTAGGCTGGCTATCCCGGCTTTTTCATTCGCGGAATAATCGTTAACAATATTTCATCAATTAACCGCATTCCAATTTCTTTATTAAAAGTTTATGCTTTCTTTATAAATCCTTTATGTTTCTTAGATGTATTTTTATAGCAATATGTTAAATTATAAGTAACAGATTACTACCCTAGCGCAATCAAGTTTTCAGATACAAAAATGGCAAAGACAAAAGTATTTTTAGCTGAACCGCAAGTACTATTCAGAGAAGGTATTCATTTTATCCTCTCCGGCGAAGAGGATATTGACGTTATTGACGAAACCACCAGTAACACGGAGGCTTTACCCCGCATCGAAGCCAACCCGCCGGACGTGGCAGTACTAAACATGTCCGACGACAAAATAAGCGGCCCCGAATGCGCGAGACGCATCCGCCGGTACCTGCCTTCAGTATTCGTCGTCCTCACCATGGAGAAAAAAGAACCGGATAGTGTCTTCGAAGCCATGAAGAGCGGCGCCAGCGCCTGCCTGTCTAAATTCTCCAGTCCGGACCAGCTCCTCGATATTATCAAAGTAGTTGCGCAGGGCAGTCTGCCGATAATTGAAGATATGTTCGATCCGGCTATAGCCTCGCTGGTTCTGAATGAATTTGCCGACATCGCCGAATTCAACAAGCAATTCGATAATTTACTGGCTACCCTTACCCCCAGGGAAATACAGATAATCACGCTGATAGCTGGCGGTAATAATCTCGAGCAGACCTCGTTGAAAATGGGCCTGGAGCAAGACATCGTCCGGCATTCGGTCAGGATAGTTTTAGCCAAGCTCATCGCGAACGAACAGACAACTAAAATCCTGGAAGCGGCCCAGAAGAGCTTGAACTTCCTAATCCGCCCGGCGAGGGGAGAAACCACACAACGAAGCTATGTCACCAAGGCGGAATTCAACGAGTTTAAAGAAACCCTTATGGAACGCTTCCAGTCATTCATCGGCGAGATGACACCCAGCACGCGGACGAAAAGTCCAAAGAACACCGTTTAGTTCTTCTGTCGTCCCTTGCCGCGCTTTGATTTCCTTTTAGGTGTAGACCGCAGTGACGACGACTTCTTTGGGGTTGTTTTCATCGAAGAAGAGGACGGCGACTTTGCGGCCGGCGACCATTTCTGCTGAAGCCAGGTTCCTAGTGACGGCAACATCTTCAAGATATACTTTTTAACCTTCTGACAAACGGACTGTAGCAGTATAATTAGTTGCATTGAAACTCCTTAACTCCGCTTTTTTTATTTTCATTTAAACACCACCCAGTTCCAGACGCTGCAGGTATTCACCGCGCTGGGGGCGATAGCTCAAGGTTATACCCAGCACGCGTCTTTTAGCCGCTGTTAATCCGGCGCCCGTATCGGTAATATCAATAACGTCATAAACCTGCTGGCCGCAATTCACCGGTATCAAAACCGCTCCCCCCAACCGCAGTAATCGTCGCCTTTCTTAAGAGCGCTGCACCGCGTTGATATCCCTGGGACGAACTGCTCAGGTTTCTATCGTCAACACGGCGGATACGGTCGTAAAGCCGGCCGACTTCAACCCAGTCAAAGCTGTCAACGACGAACATCTTGCTCTGGGAGGTATCGTAACCCTCCACCTGCGCGCGGTTGGTAACCAGAGCCCCCTGCCGATACCTCCCCTCATGGATAGCGTGGGCTGTCCCGTAACTGTATTCCGAGGCATCAGTTGACTGTGGATTAACCAGATAGGCTTTATTGCCTTCCATGAAAATTACATCGGGCACAAAAGAAAGAAGCTTCTCGATTACGGTTTTACCGTTATCACCGGGACTGATGGTAAAATCCGGGTAAAAGCCGGTGACTGTCGAAGACTGGGATTTGACTTCCAACTTTATTCCGGCTCTGGCTAAAATTGTGGCGATGATATCCTTAACGCATCTTTCGGCGGAGGTTTTATTCCAGCGCAGCTGGCAGCGGGGTTCATCATAAAGACACTGGGGGAAGGGGCATTCCAGGCAGGCCCTGGCGTATTCGCAGCCTTCATCGCGGTACTGACAATATTCAGGCTTTAAGTCATTTTCCTGCGGGGTGTTTTGGTCCAGTGTTTTTTCCGGGTTATCTCCGCCAATCTCACGAGTCTTTAAAACCATAGCATACCTCTCAAATCAAACAACCCATCATAGAACATCTGTTCTAATCAGTCAATGACATGGTGTCACTTTTTTGGCGACCACTTGACAATAACGCCCCCTATTGTTATAATTGTTTTAACAAAACAATATTTAATAAGATAAAAAGAAGAAGAAGATGTCGATTTTAGATAATTATTTTAGTATTCTAGAAGCGAGCCGGAAGCTAAAAGTACATCCGGAAACAGTAAAGAGGCTTTGCCGCCAAGGAGACCTGCCGGCGGACAAAATAAGGAATACCTGGCTGATAAAGAAGGATACATTAGACAATTTTGCGGGAACTTACAACCCTAAACAGGGCGCCCGACGAAAACTAATAAAATGAAAGGGAGCGACAAATTGCTATTGAAAAGGAGCGGTGGGACTAACATAATAAACAAAGTAACGTTATATGTTTCAGGAGGTCATTATGAAAAGTAGGAGAATCTTCTCAATCCTAGGAATATCAATAGTACTAATCTTGTTATTTATGATCTTGCCAACGGGGTCAATTTTTGCCACTGCTACTACTAATACGATAACAATAACACCGACATCGGGAGTAGTGGGGGCACCAATTGCACTGCATGGTGAATTTATTCCGACTCCCTACGACCGCTATGCATATGTCTACGTTAGTCCCAGCAACTTGACGGTTGAAACGGCGAATATGTCCAACGCTCCTTCTTATAAGCAAGTCGTTGGTGCGATAACCATCCTTTCGTCGTCATTCGTAAATGCCGGTATTTTCGATTGCACCTTCAATATACCGTCGATACTGGATGATGGCACATCTATAGCAAGCGTCTTGCAAGGGCCATATTTCGTCTACGTCACTATTGTCTCTACGCCCCCTCACTCTTCAGACCGTATTGTTATGGCAAAGGCAGACCTAACTGTCGCCAGTCCGACTATTAGCCTATCTCCCGTATTGGGACTCGGCGGCACGTCAGTGGTCGTGTCCGGCTCAAACTTCCCAGTCAGTACTGCTCTTGTTTTCCAGTTCGATACGACAACAATGGCACGAACAGCCGGGGATGCAAGCACAAGGATTACCGGAGCTTTTTCGAGCACAGTTATGGTTCCGATTGGGGCTTCGGCCGGTGTCCATGCAATTTCAGCCACCGCCGGCACGGTTACGGTTTCAGCCACCTATACCGTTGGCAGCCCCACATCGATTAGCTTATCCGCTACATCAGGCCTGGCGGGTGCTTCAATAACGGTAACCGGAGCAGGTTTCCCTGCCAATACAGCATTAGCTTTAAGGTTCGACAGTACATCAATAACCGGCAGCACCTCGGCAACGGGCTCTACCGGTGCCTTTACCAGCACAATCACGATTCCAATTACCGCTTCTACCAGCGTCCATACCATCACCGCCACTGCCGAGACAGGAACGGCCTCGGCAACCTATAACGTAACGGGTGGAGGCATATTGCAGTTAACTCTTGCACCTAATGCCGGAGGAGTCGGGCAATCTGTTGTTATCGCCGGGAGTGGTTTTACAGCCGGACATACAGTTACCGTCGTCTGGAATGGCGTAACGACTACAACCACCAGCACGGTATTAGAAGGCGGTATAATCTCGATAACCTACATCATCCCGCCAACAATCCACGGTGCCCATACTCTCTCTGTGGTGGACGGCACAACTACCGGCAGCGGGACATATACCGTAGAATCTACACCTCCGGTGACACCGCAGCCAACGCGCCCTTATATGAATGAGGGTGTATCAGCGCCAATTACGCTGGATTGGGAGGATGTTACCGACAATGCTACCGGTAAAAGCGATCCAGTGACCTATTCGTTACAGGTTTCTACATCGGGTAACTTTACGAGCAATCTTATCAATTTGACCGGTTTAGCAGTATCGCAATACACACTTTCCGACGCCGACATGCTCAACTTTACCAGTGGACAGACTTACTACTGGAGAGAATGCGCGGTTGACGCTGCTCAAAACGCGAGCGCCTGGACGGGAGCCAATGCCTTCGTCTATTCCCAAGGGTTCTCCTTCAGCGGATGGATTATGTGGGTAGTAATAGGTGTGGTGGCGGTACTACTATTCTTACTCGGTATCTGGATAGGCCGCAAGACAGCATACTCCTACTAATCATATATATATAGATAAATAGAGAACCCCCCTCTCACCGGGCGGAAGAGGGGGGTTTTTATTGGACTTTTTTTGACAATCAATATTATTCCGACTACTATAACATAACCAATATCATTTATGGAGGCCATGTCATGTTGAAAGGTTTTAGAGACTTTATCATGCGGGGCAATGTCCTCGACCTGGCGATTGGTATTATAATTGGCGCTGCTTTCAGCACGATTGTGAACTCACTGGTCAAAGATATCATTATGCCGCCTATAGGGGTATTGCTTGGTAATGTGGATTTCACTAATCTCTTCGTAGTTGTCAGAGGCGGGCAGAGTGTTCCGCCGCCTTACGCTACACTGGCGGATGCTCAAGCGGCCGGTGCGGTAACCTGGAATTACGGGCTTTTCATTAACACCATTATCGTATTTATCATCGTGGCTTTTGCCGTCTTTATGATTGTGCGGGCATTTAGCAAAGCGCGGGAGAAAATGGAAAGTAAAAAGAAAAAAGAGGAGGCCGCCGCCGCTCCCGCCACCAAAGATTGCCCGTTTTGCTTCACCGCTATTCCCGTGAAAGCCTCACGCTGTCCGCATTGCACTTCGCAATTAAAGGCCGGTTGAAACTGAAATATGAGAGGGGCTTATACACCCCTCGCCGCCCGGAGAATATAGCCGCGCCCCGCCTCCATCGCCAGAGCCAGACTCATTAAAAAGTCGTCGTGGCCATCGGAGGGGTCGACAAAAAAGTTCATGGTCTGGTTGGGGCGGTACTGGCTGCGGGCTTTTTCCATCTCAAAGCAAAATTCCTGGTATTCTTCGCTGCCGTCGCCTTGATAGACCTTGAGACGACCGGAGTTAATGGCAGCCAGCAGATTAAAGCCTAACTCACTTTTACTGGACTGGGTAAATGTGAAGGATACGACCCGCGAGCCTAACGCGCTGCGCAGAAAAGACGCCACCGGCTCGCCGACGCCCGTGGCATCCACGACAATTTTGCGGCAGCGCCAGACGTTTTTTAGAATGTCTACGAGCTGGGCATAAAGCTCGGTGTGTTTACGACCGGTCCAGCAATAATGCTCTACGATTTTTAACTTCGGGTCTTTAAGCACGGCGTCATCGCCGGTAAAGTCAAGCTCCCCGATGGTCACAACGGTAGCGTCACGTTTTGGGTTGAGGATTAACAGGTTTTCCTCAAGCTCGGCTTCGCCAGCGAGGTCAATGCCGGCAACATAGGTCTTGCCGGCCTCTCCCCTCCTTAAGCGCGGGTGGTCGCCCTGTAATTGCTCGCGCTGCTGGACATTAAGGAATCTGCCCCCGCCGTGAATCGGGAGGAGACGGTACTGGGTCAGAAAGAGGGGGTGATTATCACCCAGTCTTTGGCGTTCCGCCTGCACATAAGCAAGATAGTCGGGATTAAATTTGGCAACCTCCTGCCAGTCGTAGCGGAAGTGGCGTTTAATGCCGTCTCGCCGCTCCAGCTCAAGGTTGGTTTGCTTTATTTCTTCCAGCAAAGTTGAATCGTCCCAGGTGGTTCCATAATGAACCGTCGTTACATTGGTCGTGGCGCCCATCGGCTTAAATTCCTTGGTGTATTTTTCTTTACTCACATCCTGCGATTCATCGATTTCGAGGAGGAGATGGGCAGTGTTGCCCACGACGTTAGCCGATTCGTCCGCCGAGAGAAAGATGGCGCGGGCACTGCCGAGTTTGATAATGTAGCCCAGCTCCGATTCCCAAATGCCCTCAAAGCCGGCGTCGTTAAGGCGGTCTTTGAGGCGTATTATGGAGATAATGGTCTGGGGCTTAAAGGTGGGGGAGCACTTGATAAGATTTTTCTGCTCCATCATGTTCAAGGTCAGGAGCAGGAGTTCCAGCTGTGCGGAGAGCTCGTTCTTACCGCCCTGCCGGGCGATTTCTACGGAGAAGGTTAGGCCTTGGCGCCTAAAAACGCTTTGCAATATGGCGACGGCAATCTCCCGCTGATAGGGGCGAAGTCTATTGATGCCTCTGGGTTCTTCCATGGCAATCGTGATTATCCAGACAGCTTTTTAGTAATAATGGCGCTGCCGACATTAACCCCGAGCGGCACGAGGACGTCTTTAAAGACGGTGTTGATGGCTTCTTTAAGTCCTTTGCGCTGGGCTGATGTAATCTGGTAGCGAGTGCGGATTAATTTTTCCAGAGCGCCGGCGGCTTTAACGAGCAGCAACAGGTTTTTTTCGTCGCCGCCGGAAATGGCTTTTTTAATTTCCAGCCGCAAGAGGGCGATTTCTTCGTCAATTCCTTCAATGCCGGCGGCTTTTTCAAAGTCCGTTTTTTCTACTTCATTGAGCGTCTTCGAGTAAAAACCATGTTTAAGGGCATTTCTATTGCCTGGCTGTCCCCCTTTTTTTCGATTTGCAGTCTTTTCCATTCGGTTGTTCTCCTCTACTCAACGATCTGGCAGCTGCCAGCACAATGATATGTGCTGCCAGGTCCCACCTCTCTTTTTTTAACGCAGTGCTGAAATAACTCACTTCTTCCTCCTTAAAGAAATCACTCAAAATGTTAACATCTTTTTGCTTAATTTGGCTATGGTGTTTTGTCGTGAGTTTACGTTGGTTTGCTATTATCACGTGTGCGTTATAGAATAGAGAGCTATGACCCTCACCAAACAACTTTACGAGCTGCAGGAAGTTGATACCGATATCGAGAACACGCAGCAGACTCTCAACCTCAAGACCGGGCAGCTAGGCAAACGAGACGAACTGGATGCCGCCCAAGCCAACCTCACCGAAAAGCGTAAAGAGCTAGAGGCGTTGAACCATAAACGCCGTGAAGCCGAAGCGGAGCTGGAAGACACGACGGGTAAAATCGAGGCCGCTAATCAGCAGCTCTACGGTGGGAGAATCACCAATTCTAAAGAGTTGAGCAACCTGCAGCACGAAGTGAACACGCTGAAAGAAATAAACGACCGGCTGGAGACCAAGGAACTGGAAATAATCGACCGGGTGGAGGCGGCGGAAAAGACGGTAGCCGCCGCTACCGCCGACTACCAGAGCCTCGAAACAGAGTGGCAACAGACGCAAAAACAACTGGAAGCAGACATCGTCCTGCTAAAGAAAATCCTTGCCGACCTGACGGAAAAGCGCAGCAGCCTCGCCGCCCAAATTGAGCCGACGACGTTAAGCCTCTATGACAAGATACGCCAGCAGAAGAAGCAAGCCGTCGCTAAAGTTGAGCAGGGTATCTGCCGCGCCTGCAGAATATCAATTTCCGCCAGCAACCTGCAAAAAGCCCGCGGCGGTCAGCCGGTGCTGTGTGGCAGCTGCGGTAGAATATTGTTTATTTCTTCATGAAAACTGATAAAATCATCATTTACACCGACGGCGCAGCGCGGGGCAATCCAGGCCCGGCGGCGATTGGCGTCATTATCAAGGACGAGGCTGGAACAATTCTGGACAAAATTTCCAAGCGGCTCGGCGTTACCACCAACAACCAGGCGGAATACCAGGCAATTATCATGGGGCTGGAAAAGGCGATTGGCCTCGGGGCGAAAAACGTTAAGGTGATGTCCGACTCCGAGCTGGTGGTAAAGCAGATGAACGGGCAATACAAAGTCAAAAACACCGAGCTGCGTCCACTTTATCAAAAAGTGGTACAGCTGACGGGCTCGCTGGAGAGTTTTAAAATTTCTTACATCCCCCGCGAGCAAAACAAAGCGGCAGACGCACAGGCGAACAAAGCGCTGGATAGTGGCTTATAAAAGGAGAAAATCCGTGATTGCAGTGAAATGGACGGCCAGGATTATCAGTCTAGTCACTACCTTAATATTTCTTATTTTGCTTGTTTTATCGCTGATTCACAATCATATGGAAGCGGGGCACTTTGATTTAGGGATAGACACTCTTTATACATTCGTACCATTCTTAGTGACACTAGCAGGTTCCATTGTTGCCTGGTGGAACGAGAAAATCGGGGGTTGGGTGCTGATTGGCGGCTATTTGTTATGGTCGATTACACCAATATTATACAGTGTCACAAATCTGTCGCTTGGGTTTTATTATGACTATATTCTGGCCGGGGCATCTTTGCCCTATCTCTTCGCCGGGGTATTGTTTATCATATACGCGTTCCGGAAAACCAAAAAGACCGCCTGAAGCCACCCCATTGACTCTCCCCTCCCCCTAAACTACACTGTTATTGGGCCAAGTAAACCGGGTGACCGCTCCTTCCTCGGAAGGAGAGGAAAGTCCGAGCTCCGCCGGGCAGGGTGCTGGGTAACTCCCAGGAGGGGCGACCCTACGGACAGTGCCACAGAAACATACCGCCCTTCTTCGGAAGGGTAAGGGTGAAATGGCGAGGTAAGAGCTCACCGGCTCCGATGTGAATCGGAGGCCGTGCAAACCCCATCCGGAGTAAGACCGAATAGAGGGACTAAGGGACGCCTGGCCCGTTCCCCGGGTTGGTCGCTTGAACCCGATGGTAACATCGGGGCTAGATAGATGGTCACCATCCCGATGAGCGTAAGCAAATCGGGACACAGAACTCGGCTTACAGGTTTACTTGGCTCACGATTTAGTAACCGGAGGGAAAACTGCTTTGTGAGGTCATC
>CAIWTG010000032.1 GCA_903915565.1 uncultured Chloroflexota bacterium | reverse complement strand
TGCACTTTACCACAGCGCGCCGGGCAGGAATAACATCCCATGTCCCCAACCCTTATTTTCCGGTATTCCGCCCCTGCTACCTTTTGGAAGTCAACCAGCTGTCCGTAGCGGAAATTCCGTACCGGGTAAATCCCGATAGCGTTGGTGACGTCCTGTGTATTGGTCGTACCCCATTCCTTGTGATTGAGAAAACTATCGTTGTCCTTGATGATGTTGACCTGTTCTCTGGCCAGAGCATTATAGGCATCAGGGTCGGCAAGATGCAGGGCACGTTGGGCGGTGATGACTACAGCTTTCACGTTCTTAGAACCCATCACAGCGCCGGTACCGCAACGTCCGGCGGTGCGGCGGTCGCTAACGATGGCAGCATATTTTACGAGGTTTTCGCCAGCAGGACCGATACAGGCAGTACGGGTATTGTTGCCATGTTGGCTTTTCAACCAGGCTTGTGTTTCTTTAGTGTCCTTACCCCAGATTTCTTTGGCGGGTAAAACTTTTACACCGTCCGGCGTGATGTGAATATAGGACGGTTTGTCGGCTTTGCCTTCTATAACGATGATTTCATAGTCGGCGAACCTCATCCAGGCGCCGAAATCGGCGCCGCAGACCGAGCGGGCAAAAGCTCCCGTCAGCGGGCTCTTGGTACAGACAATCCAACGTGATACTGCCTGTGCCGTTGTGCCCGCCAGGGGACCAGCCAGCAGGAACAGCTTGTTCTTTTCATCGAGGGGGTCGATGCCGGGAGCAACTTCGTCATAAAGATATTTGACCCCATACCCCCTCCCCCCTACGAAGTCGTTAGCGACACTCTCGGGCACTGATTCGGTACTCACTTTACCATTGGACAAGTTTATTCGTAAAACTCTCCCTGTGTTTATTGCCATAATCTACCTCCTTTTGTTCTTTATAACAGCAATATTATTTTCACTTATCACTTTTTTAGACTATTAACCTACCCGCCCAGGACGATATGAGAAATATATATTTTATCGCCGTCATGCACCGTTTTGGACAATGGGCTGGGATAAGCGCTGACTCCGTTAAGGAAGATACTGATGCCTTTGGGCAGGTTGCCATTCTTATCATAAAGCTTTGGTTTTAGTGCCGGGTATTGTTGCAGCATCTCCTTAAAGCACTCGCCTATAGTTGCGCCGCTGACATTAATCCGGCTGACGCCGTTAACAAGTGCCTGTAAAATCGGGGGTACATTAATTTCTACAGCCATAGTCTATCCCAACCCGAATTATATCACTTTTGTTTCAGAAAGAGATAGAAAGCCGTGAGGTATGTTAAGAGGTGCTGGCAATTAAGTGAATTTAGCTGTTGCGGAGGCTGCGGATAATCGTCCCGAGGCTGGGCCGCTTGCCGTACATCAGCAGGAAAGTGCGCACGATTTTTATCGTTAAAAACAAGCCGACGGTAATGGTGATAACCATCACGCCAATGCTAAGGATAATCTGCCAGGCGGCAACATCGGTCGAGCCAAGCCGCGCAATCAGCGTTATCGGGGCGGTGAGGGGGAAAATCGAAAGGAAAATACAGACCGGGCTGTTGGGGTACATGATGATTAAGGACGAAAACCAGAGCGGCACGGCGGCAGTCAGTGTAAATATCACGGCCAGCTGCTGCCCCTCGCGGGCGGAAGGCGTAATCGCGCCGATGCACGTGGAAATAACGGCGAAGAGCAGATAGCCGAGGACAAAATAGACAATACACAGGGCAAAAAAGCTGGGAGAAAGGTGTATATAGCTAAAGATACCGCCGATAGATGCCGTAGCATAATTAAGCAGGAATGGAGCGCAGACCACCCAGACCACCACCGATATCAAACCAGCCACCCCTATACCCAGCACCTTCCCGGTAATCAGTTGCCGTGTTGAGACGGAAGATAGTAAAACTTCAATAAGGCGATTTTCTTTTTCATCACCGAGACCCTGGATAAGATAAGAAGAAGAAAAGACGATGGAAAAATAAAGCAGTACGGCAAATATCATCGGTAAAAGCAGGTCGCCATAACCTCCCTGCGCTGGCGAAACTTCACCCGTATCCGTCAGCCGCGTCGAAACTACGTTCAAAGACTTGTTTATCAGGTCAATGTTGGACTGGGGAATCTTCCCCGTCAGCATGTTGGAGGTCATAAACTGTTTGATGGCTGTAATAGTTTCCTGCGGCGGGGTGAGTTGTTTTTCCAGCGTATAGAAATTAATCACGCCGGTGGAAAAATAAGTCTGGTCGATGACGAAGTATTCTTTAACGTTGCTGGCAATAAGCGCCTTCTTAGCGTCTTCAACGTTTGTGAACTGCGACAGGGAAATGTTGCCTTGCTGGGTATATTGGGTAAAACCGCCGGCATTATCCACGTAGCCAATTTGCGTTACTGTTACCGACGGCACAATAGCTCCGGAAATAATATGATATATCACGATACCCAGCAGGAAAACCAGCGGCACGATAAGGGTCATGATGATGAACCCTTTGCGGGTCAACATGCCCAAAAATTCGTGTTTAAATATCAGGAAAGCCTTATTCATTATCCTTACCCACGACTTTCAGGAATATTTCATTTAGCGGCGGGGTGGCGATTTCAAAGCGGTTGACGACGATGCCGCGACTCAATAAATACTTTAAAACCTGCTGGGGTGTTGTCTTCCCGTCCAGCATCAGCTCGATATTGTCTTTGTGCTCACGTCGCTCAACAACGCCGGGGACTTTACCCAGGTCGCCTTGATAATTCAGGAGGACGGCGTTGTTCTTATATTTTGACTTTATATCGGCGATATGTCCGTACAGCATCGAACGCCCGTGATTCACCATTAAAATGCGGTCGCAAAGCTCCTCAATCTGGTTCATCTGGTGCGTGCTTAGAATGATGGCTTTACCCTCGCGGCGCAAATCAAAAAGTATGTTTTTTATCAGCTCGCTATTTACCGGGTCGAGTCCCCCAAAGGGCTCGTCTAAAACAATAAGCTGCGGCTCGTGAATAATGGTAACGATAAACTGGATTATCTGGCTCATGCCCTTGCTTAGCTCGTCTATCTTCTTCCGGGCGTTAGGCAGCATGTCGGTTTTTCTTAGTAACTGGTTAGCTCTTTCCGCGGCTAATTGCGGGTCCATCCCTTTGAGCGTGGCGAAGTAGATAATGGTATCCAGCACCCGCTGTTTTTTATAGAGTCCCCTCTCCTCCGGCATATAGCCGAGTTTATCCTTGGTGGCGTCGCCCAATTTCTCGCCGAGGATTTCAACATCGCCGGAATCGGGCTTAATAATATCCATTATCATTTTGATGGTGGTGGTTTTGCCCGCGCCGTTGGGGCCGATGAGACCAAATATCTCTCCCTGGGCGATGGTAAAAGAAAGGTCGTCAACGGCGACCTTATCGGCATATGACTTAACTACATGTTTAACTTCAACAACATT
>CAIWTG010000031.1 GCA_903915565.1 uncultured Chloroflexota bacterium | reverse complement strand
ATTTGTTTTCGGTTTTCTTTACGAAAAAATAAATTCGGGCCATGCCCTGGCGGATTCGCTGACTTTTTTCCCAAGCGTCTTTTCCGTGATTTATACCAACATGGTGCGCGCCGGCGAGGCGGGCGGGTTTCTGCCACAGTCCCTGGAGGAAGCCGCCGCTTATCTGAAAAAACAGGACCGGCTGAATAAAAAAATACAGTCCATGATGATTTATCCCGTCATGCTTATTCTGATCGCGTCGTGTATCATTATTTTTATGGCAACTTTTATCATGCCTATTTTTGCACAGGTGTTTAAGGGCATGAACGTGGAACTGCCGCTGCTTACCCGGATTCTCCTTTTTTGTTTCGGCTTGCTGCGGAAATTTATTTTTGTGTGGCTGGGGCTGCTTTTCGTCCTGCTTTTTTATATCCGGAAAGTTTATAAAAATATCGGTTCTAACCTGGCCATTGACAGAGCTATCATCGGAATCCCGTTTTTAGGCACGTTGCTGCTGAAAATAGCTATTTCCAGATTTCTTGGAACGCTGGCGGTTCTGCTGAAAACCAGCGTCAGCATACTTGATTCCTTAATAATCGGCAAAGCCGTGGCCGGCAATACCGCGCTGGCGCTTGAGATATCCGCAATTTACAAAGCGGTCCAGTCTGGAAAACCGATAGCGGAGAAAATGGCCGGAAGCAAATATTTCCCGGCGATGGTGGCTATGATGGTTTCAAACGGAGAAAAATCCGGGAATCTGCCTGAGGCTCTGGAAAAAGTGACGGAATATTATGTTGAAGAAGTTGATATCGCCATTTCGGATACGCTGGCCATTATGGAACCGCTGATTGTTGTGGTTATGGGATTATCTATCGCTCTTCTAGCGTCGGGGCTTCTTCTGCCGATATTCAACCTCCCCGGCTTAGTAGAATAGAGTGTAAGCAGGATGGGACGGAAATAACTGGACTTGCCGGATTTTCAGTAAATGTCGCTGTAAGTTATGCTGTAAGTTATGTGGATGCCGACTTAAAGATTTCCGCCGCGACAACAGAACGCAGAAAATCTCCGTAACCGTGAAAAAATAATATTAAAAAGATAATCTTAAATACGATACTTAACTCCGACATCCCGTGCGCAAAAAAAGGCGTGTTTTAAGAAAAAAAGTGGCGGCTCCGGCCAAAGCTCCCGCGCCGGAGAGGATATAATGGCTAACGAACCCGCCGGCAAACACCCCCCTGCCGCCGAACAAAACGAGGGCTCATACCCATAAAAAATGCGTATTAATTTTCCAGCGTTTATCTACTCCAGCCGCCGCTCCACCACAAGACAGGTTGTGCTCCCGCTGTCTGTTTTGCGGCCGGCAGGGTCCGCCACCCCGCCACCTGTCCGCGGCCACGGGCCGCAGGCAGGTGGTGGGGCCAAAGTCAGGAAAGCAGGCGGCGGGATGACGCTGGTGGAATTAATGATAGCGCTTGCGATTCTCACTATAGGCATCGCGGGCTTGGTGCAATCTTTCGCGTTCATACAAAAATCCGTGCAGCTCTCCAAAAACAAAACGCTCGCTTCCAACCTGGCGCAGGAAAAGATGCAGATCCTGAAGCAGAAATCATATTATCAGGTGATTGCCACCTCCGACCCTGTGCATAACACCATTGACTTCGCCCCGGAAACCGTAGAATATGATACCGGCTATTTTCCTCCGGAAGTGATCACTGAAGCTGGCGTTGCATATACGCGCTATACCTATGTCCAGACGGTCAGGGAGAACTCAGGCGTGCTTGGAGCGCTTGCGCCGAACACTCCGGATACCGGCATGAAACAAATCACAATAACCGTGGTGTGGGGATACGGCGACGGGAAGCGCAAATTAACCTTGCGCAGCGTTATGGCTAATCCTGATACTGTAATATCCAACGTGGTTTTCAACGGCACGGTCAAAACTACTTCTGCCGTGGCTATCGGCGGGGCGATGGTCCAGCTGGTAGAGGGGCCCGGGCGGAGCGGCACCACCGATTCTTTCGGGCAATACAACATAAATGCCACTCCAGGGTTTTATACCCTTATGGCTTCCGCCACCGGCTATTATTCATCTATGCTCCCCGTTGTTATAGCGGCCGGAGCCACACAACCCAATAATTTCAGCCTTACTAAAATAGCCACGGGCATGATTACGGGCTATCCATGGCTGAGAGACCATCTTGTTATCAGCCAGGTGGTCGGCAGCATTATCAACACCTCCGTTACGCCCAACTATGACCAGGAGTATGTGGAGGTGTTTAATCCGACCACTTACACCTGGACAATGAACGGGAATATAGGCCTTAAATTCCAGCGCGCCTCCGATTCGTCGGAAAAGACAATAATGATAGAGTATCTAAGTTCCATGATCCTCAGCGGCGGTTATTATCTTTTCGCCAACACCGGCAACATCGTTGTCGGCGGGACGAGCGTAGCGGCGGACGCCGTCTGGTCAAGCGGCAATTCAACTTCCGACTTTCAGTATTTCGCGGCGCAAGGCAATATAATTCCGGTCGACGGCGACGGCGGTTTAGGCGTAGGCGAAGATGGCGGAGCCATTGAACTTTATAAGGGCCCGTACGGAACGTCTCTTGATAAGTTGGGCTGGAACAAAAGCGGCCGTTACGCGCCGTTCTTTGAGGACACTGCCATCCCAACCGCCGGATTTTACCGCAACGAGCTTTACGCGCGTCACACAAGCACAAGCGACATCGGCGGTGTTGACGCGTCTTTCGGCCCTGCTTACGATTCAAACGATAATAGCGTTGATTTTTATGATTATTCATCGGCAATCAGCCTGCCGCCGCACAACTCGCTCTCCGGCGGAAAAACGGTAATATCAGGCACGCCGGCCGCCGGGGCCGTGGCAACGGCTTCAGACGGACTGTCGGCCTCAACCGAGGCCTGGCTTTGCGGAACGCCGCCCTATGCCTCTTTTTCCCTGGTGGACGTTGCCACCGGTTCCTGGACAGTTCTTATTACCAGCGGAGCAGGCCGCCTTGAGCAGACCGGCGTTACCATAACAGGCGGCTCCAGCTATATTTTTGCCAGTTCCTCCACTTTCCTTACGCAGAACAACAGCCAGAGCATAATTGCCGGCCGAGTTATAAATGTGTTTGGGGGGGCGCTCAGCGGAATAATTGTTACTTCAGGCGGCGCAAATTCCGCCAACACCGGCACGGACGGACGCTACAAGCTAAGGGTAACCTCCGGCACGGTGAATGTAACGGCAAACCCGTCCGTGGGCGGTACCGCCGCTTATGTAACGGCCTCATCTAACACGATACCTGTTGACGTCGGCCAGGTGCATGCCGGGGTGGATTTTGTGCTTTACCAGGGTGGCCGGGTGAGCGGTTTTATCACCATGGACGGCACTAACGGCCTGCCCGGAGTTGCGGTGGCCATACTTGACGCGAACAGCATCGCCCGGGACCAGCAGGTAAGCGACGCGGGGGGACATTTCACTTCAGTGGTTCTGTCAACCGGCTACTACATCGTACAGCCGGTTATCGGCGCGCTTGAAACATCCAGCCCCGTTACCTCAACTGTGACGATCCTTGCAACGGCTCCCAACCAGGTCGCATCCACCTTCATTATTTCCGGCGCCCTGGGTTATATAACCGGCTCTGTCAAATACGGCGGCAATTCCATAAAGACCGGGGTGCTCATAGTCGTGACCACCGCCACGCTTAGCGGCACGCCGCCCGCGCCTCCGGATTTAAGCTCCTCAACACTTACAGGGACGCCTTATTATATGGTTTCCAGCATGGAGGACGGTACCTACCTGGCCGAGGTCCGGAACAGCACCAAGCCGATATATAACGTTTACGCCTATTACCCGGTGTTGGGCAGCGCCGACGCCGTAATTTATTCCGCCAAAACGGCCAACGTTTCCGTTACGGCGGGCCAGACCACTTCGGGGGTGAACTTCTCATGGTAGCGCTCCGGAAAGGCTTTACGCTGATGGAAATAATGGTGGTGATGGCCATCGTCTCCACCCTGTTCGCCATTGCGGCGCCAATCTTTCTCCAGGTCAACCGGCAGTTTGTAATGGTGCTCACCAGGTTGGAACTGCAGCAGGAGGCGCGCGGGGTAATGTATATAATGACGCGCGCCCTGCGCCAGGCGCAGAGAGACACTATTGTAATAAGCCGCGCCAATACCAGCCAGCCTTTTTATTCAAAGATCATGTTCACCAAGGAGCAGAGCACCTCCACATATGTTGCAACTACGATGGCGTTCCAGCAGGAGAGAACGGTTTTGTACCAGCTTATAGGGGGCACAGACAAGCGCGTGCTCAGCCGCAATCTGAATTACCTGGCTTTCACTTTTCCGCGCTCCGACGATATGGGCCTGATTTCAGTTTCAGTTACGCTTCAGAAAAGCACTTATGAGGGCAAAAAAAACACCCTGCACGTAGCTTCGGAAAAAGTACGGGTAATGAATTGAGGTATTAATGTGAAAAAAAAAGAGGGTTCTCTGCTGATTGGCGTGATGTTGGTGTTCATTTTTCTCATGATCATAGTGCCGGTGATAATAAGGTGGGTGCAGAACGACACTAAATTCTCGGTAAAGGACCAGAAATTAGGCATAGCTTTCAATCTGGCCGAGGCGGCTGTGGACCGCGGCTATTGGAAGATTAAAAGTTCAACCGGCACCTGCGCGCGGGTGTCGCTGGGAACCTCCCTTCCCGGCTATAATTTCGATGCCGCCTATGGCGACATACCCGGCGGCACTTACCGCATTAAGATCTCTTCCGGGCCGGATATCGATCAAATTACTATTTATGGGGAGGGGCGCGACACCCTTAACCATGAAACGCGGGCCATCAAGGCGGTATATCACAATTCCAGCATACCCGGCTCAGTACTATCCTCCGGACCTGTAAAAGTCAGCGGCTCAAGCATTGTCCACTGGGGGCCGGTCATGAGCAAAGGCAATATAACAGTGTCGGGCGCCGCGGCCATAATCGGTTATCCGCGCAAGCTCGCAATGCAGACCGTTGTACCTCTTGACCCCACCGGCGACACAAATCCCCCCAATACCGACAGCCTGGAATGGTGGTCCAACTATAATGTGCCGGATCTGCCGATATTTGACTTCGACACCATGAAGGCCTCCGCCGCCGCCACAGGCACGCTGAATTGCCAGGACGGGACCAATGCATGTGTTGGCAGCGATTGTGATGACAGCGGCGGCCACTGCGACTGTGTCGAAAAGACATGCTCTGGCAGCGGTTGTAACGACAGCGGCAGCCACTGTGATTGTACGGGGAGCGGCGCCTCCAGAGTCTGCACTGGCCGAGGTTGTAATGACAGCGGCGCCAACTGCGACTGTGTCGCAAAGACATGCACCGGCACCGGTTGCTACGACAGCGGCGGCAATTGCAGTTGTGCCCTCCCCATGCAATGCTGCAGTTCCACGGTGTACGGAGGTACAGTCACCTGCGCTTATGGCGGCGACGGCTGTACGAACTGCACCGTAACCAGTCTCTTTCACCAAACCGCCATGAGGGACAAGGACTATACCTGGTATTGGGACCATAACGCCACTTTCATGGGGTACAACGGTATCAAAGGGACCGTTGTTGTGCGGGGGAACATGTCAGTCCCCAATGACAAGGACGACAGATACTGCAGGAGCGACGACACTACTCAGTCGGTCCCCGCCGTACCGGGATGTACTGTGCCCGTTCCCCCCACCGCCTGGATGGAATATCAGAAATATGACACTTCCGCATCCAATGAATATCCGGGGGACACCGGCCTGCACCAAAATGCCGCGTCGTACAGGCTGGGCAGCAACGAATCAAGCGCTTCCTCGGGAGGCCTGTATAAATCCGGAGAACTTTGGCGCATGCCGACGGGCACCCTGGGTTTGGGAGCCGACCTCGGTTTTTACGGGTTCGTATATGTCGGCGGGGACTTTACCCGCGACGGCCCCGCCGATATTTATGGCGCCATATGGGTTGAGGGCGCAACTACCGGGCAAGGCAATACCATGATTTTTTACAACGCGAAACTGAAGGTGCCTACGCTGAACGTGGTACTTGTGAGAGAGTCCTGGCAGGAGCAAATGCCCAGCACCCAGCCCTGGCCGTAAATAATGCCGGATGAAAAGCGCCTGACGGGAGCGGGTTTCGTAAATCCGGACTTGCGTTTAGCCGCTAAACTTCCAAGTTGATGGACAGGGGCCGGAAATATTGTGTTTTCGGGGTATCCCGGGTCCGGAAAAGGAAGTTTTATCGGACACAACTTTGACACAAATATTTGTAAAATAACCTGGATGCCTGTTTCCTGCTCCCGGCTGGATGGAGAAAGGGAGAAATTGTTTCCGTAGTCCCGGGCAACTGGTAACAAATCATATTAATTATGAAATTAATCCCGTTTATCGAAGAAAACATGCTTGGCATTGACCTGGGTTCCTACGCGATAAAAGTTGTTGAGGCGCGGTTTTCATGGGGAAAACCGGTGGTGCTGCGCGCTATTTGTTCGGAGATAAATTTCGATTCCACGATTAAAACCATGATACGGGAAGGGACTGTTGCACCAGATTT
>CAIWTG010000030.1 GCA_903915565.1 uncultured Chloroflexota bacterium | reverse complement strand
TTGTTAAAGATATATTAAAAATGAAGTTTCGAAAAAAATGATATTTGGGATTTTTACAATGATATTTCCCTTGGAAAACATATATAGCAAAATTGTGCATAGCACCATCGGTTTTTGCATTACAATATGGGCATATAATGCTGATGCTATTTAGTTGATTTTGTAGGTCAAGGAATTCCTCATGATTTGCGACGTGTAAATCTATTGTTATAGAAGGTTTGATATTACTAACAATTCGTTTATATTTTAAAGGATGACCATACGGAGATGAGTCAAATATTGATTTATCTTGTGGTATTTCAATCATAACTTTATCCTTAAAATAAGTTGAAAATATGCTAATTATTTTACCAAATTTAGATGGAAGTACTTTTATTCCTGATATATCATCAAATAAATATACTTTGTGACTAGTATAATTCTTTATAATATCGGATATTATTATAGAAAGGTTAAACGGATGATTATAGTTATGTGGGAAAAATGGAATGATAAATTGTTCAGTTTTATTCATTTTTATATTGGAATTCGTTTGTTTTTTTCCATGACCAGATTATATCACTTATTGTTTACAAGTTAAAAATCTCTTCTATTGTCAAAATTTGATTAGTTAATCCTGTTGTTAATAAGTCATGGTAATAAAAGGTATCTTTAAAGCACCACCCAGATATACCACAAATAAACCACCACCCCGGCAAACAGCACGCTGTCCAGACGGTCCAGTATGCCGCCGTGCCCCGGCATTAAAACGCCGGAGTCCTTCACCCCGCAGTTACGCTTTAGTAACGACTCCGCCAAATCCCCCACCTGCCCAAAGGCGCTAACTAAAAGTCCCAGTAAAATTGCCTGCCACCAGTTCAGCGGCACCTGTAACGGCGTCGCCAGGGTAAACAGCCAGGCGACCAAACCTCCTCCCGCCAATCCCGCCACCGCCCCCTCCCACGTCTTATGAGGGCTTATCGACGGCGCCATCTTGTGTTTGCCAATCGCTTTACCGACAAAGTATGCCGCCGTGTCCGACCCAAACGTTGACAGCAGCGCCAGGTAAACAAAGTCCCGTCCGGCGTTGGGGAAAGCCATCGTCCCCGGCTCCAGCCTCGTCGCCGCTAAAAAGCTTAAAAGAAAACCCACATATAAAGCGCCGCCGACCATGTACGCCCAGCGCGCATAAAGCCCCTCCTCCTTCGGCAGGAAAATCAACACCGTTAAAGATAACCCGACCCCCGTCGCGAGTAAAATGGGTAGGCCTATCGTGCCCGGGTAATAAGCGCGGACGATGAACAATGCGGTAAAAATAACACCGAAAATAGTGAGAGGGAGCGATTTGGCAACGCCGGTGATGCGGTAAAACTCGTAAACGCCGACGACGGCTACAACTCCAGCTAGAATGATAAACCAGGGGATAGGCGTGCTAAACCAGATGGCAACCAGGACGAGGGGAATAGCCCAGAGCGCTGTTAACAGTCTATTTTTGAGCATATTATTTTGACTTCAGCCCGCCAAAGCGCCGCTGCCGCTGGCTGAAGGCTATCAAGGCTTTTTCCAGCTCTTTTTCATCAAAATCGGGCCAGAGGACGGGCGTAAAATAATACTCGCTGTAGGCGGTCTGCCATATCATTAAGTTGCTAATGCGCATCTCGCCGCCGGTGCGGATAACCAGGTCAACGTCAGGGAAGTCGCTGGCGTAGAGATATTTTCTAAAACTAGCCTCGTCTACTTTGTTCGGTTTAAGCCCGTCGGCAATAATTTTACGGACGGCGTCCAGTATTTCCGTCCGACCCCCGTAATTCAAAGCGATGGCGAGGTGCATGAACGTATTCTTCTCGGTAAGCTTTAGGGCAGCATTGATGGATTTTTTAAGCTTCGAGGAAAGGCCCTCCAGACTCCCGATATGGTGGATTCGAACGCCCTTTTCATTCAGCTCTCTGGATTCTTCACCGATGATTTCTTCAAGAATGTGAAAAAGACCGCTTACTTCGCCTTCCGGACGGTGCCAGTTCTCAGTGGAAAAGGCGTAAAGGGTGACGTACTTGACTCCCTTGTTGTGGAGGTATTTGATAAGCGGGCGGATGTTTTTAACACCGGCGCGATGCCCCTTCAGGCGCGATAAGCCGCGTTTTTGTGCCCACCTGCCGTTACCATCCATGATGACGGCCAGGTGATGGGGGAGGGATTTTGTCTTAGGGGTTTCGGCGATGTTTTTTTTCAAAATTCCCCTGACCGAATTGCCAGGCTAGACTTCCATGAGTTCTTTTTC
The DNA here is from genome assembly GCA_903915565.1 of uncultured Chloroflexota bacterium. Lineage (GTDB taxonomy): Bacteria > Chloroflexota > Dehalococcoidia > Dehalococcoidales > RBG-16-60-22 > RBG-13-51-18. Next base: position 1,452 of record CAIWTG010000030.1, on the reverse strand, counting down.
TTTGTTCTGGCTGGCTTTTTCTGCTTCCAGGATATGGAAATCGGTGAGTTTTTGCAGCTGGACTTCGGCGCGTTTGACTTCGTCCTGCGATGCGGTTTTTTCTCTTTCCATTTTCTTGAGGTCATTCAGGGCTTCGTGCCGCATATTGCGGATAATGATGCGGCGCTCTTCGGTGCGCTTATGGACGATTTTTGTCAGTTCCTGCCGCCGCTCCTCACTCAAAGGCGGGATGGCGATACGGATGATGTTGCCGTCGTTGGTGGGATTCAAACCCAGCTCCGATTTGGCGATGGCTTTTTCAATATCGCGGATGCTGTTTTTATCCCACGGCTGGATGACCAGCATGCCCGCCTCCGGCGCGGTGATACCCGCCAGCTGATTCAGTGACATCGGCACGCCGGCATATTCCACGCGCACGTGCTCGATTAAAGCCGGGGAGGCATGACCCGTGCGAATCGTCGCCAGGTCAGCATGAAACGACTTAATGGAGTGCTTCATTTTTTCTTCAATTGTTTTTAAAACATCACTTACCATCGTTAACCCTCACTTGTTACTAGAGTGCCTATGGATTTCCCGAGAACGGCTTTAATGATGCCATCCTTAGATTCCGGGTTAAAGACAATTATCGGCAACTTGTTGTCCAGACAGAGTGATAGAGCGGTGGTATCCATGACTTTCAGGCGCATGCTTAATGCTTCAAGGTGGGAAATTTTGTCTATCTTCTTGGCTTTGGGATTGCGCCGCGGGTCGTCGGTATAAATGCCTTCGACGCCGTTCTTGGTCATTATCAGGATGTCCGCGTTGGTTTCTATAGCGCGCAGGGCGCCGGCGGTATCCGCCGTCATATAAGGATTGCCCGTCCCGCCGCCAAAGATAACGACTCGCCCTTTTTCCAGATGGCGGATGGCCTGGCGCCGGATATAAGGTTCGGCGACCTGACGGATATCCAGGGCGCTTTGAATACGGGTAACGACGTCGTGTTTTTCCAGGACAGCCTGCAGAGCCAGAGCGTTGATTAAGGTTGCCAGCATGCCGGCGTAGTCGGCGGTGACGCGGTCCATGCCGCTTTCGGATTCGGCCTGAGCGCCCCGCCAGATATTGCCGCCCCCCACCACAATCCCCACCTGCACGCCCATGGCAACTATCTCTTTAATTTCCAGGGCGATTTTATTCAGAACACGGCTGTCAATGCCGTAAGAGCTTTCGCCGCGTAAAGCCTCGCCGCTTAGTTTAAGGAGTACCCTCTTATACTTGGCTTCAGGCATTTTACCTCTAACCGCCTAATTCGTATCGGATGAATCTGGTTACCCTGATATTTTCTCCTGTTTTGGCAATGGTCTCGGTAACGACGTCAACAATCGTCTTGGTCGGGTCTTTGATATAGGGCTGGAGCATCAAGCAGACTTCAGCCGCGACAACTTTATCGGCTTTTTCCTTGGGAATATCTTTTTC